>CALLZQ010000345.1 GCA_937858255.1 uncultured Tabrizicola sp. | reverse complement strand
GGCGGGGGGCGGTTGCCGGGGCGGCGGGGATGGGGCGGGGCCGGTCGGGGGGGGGGCCGAGATTCTGGCCTCGCGCAGTTTCCGCGAGGATTACACCCCCGCCACCACCCCGGTCTTTGACGCCGACCCCATGAACATCACGCTGGCCGTGGAAATCGCCGACAGCCATGTATCGGTGATGGATGGTGACCGGCTTGAGGTCATCTCGCGGTTCGAGACCCCCTTTGCCGTTCATGGCGGGCCGAAGTTCAGCCCCGATGGCCGGCTGGTCTATGTGATGTCCCGCGATGGCTGGGTGCAGAAATACGACCTCTGGGGGCTGCAAGAGGTGGGCCGCGTCCGCGCGGGCCTGAACAGCCGAAACATCGCGATGAGTGCGGACGGCAAATGGCTGGCCGTGGCCAATTACCTGCCCAACAGCCTGACCATCCTTGACGCCGCCACCCTGAAACCCGCCAAGGTGATCGAGGTCAAGGGCAAGGATGGCACGCCCAGCCGGGTCTCGGCGGTCTATCAGGCCCCGCCACGCGAAAGTTTCGTGCTGGCGCTGAAAGATGTGCCCGAGATCTGGGAGGTATTTACCGGCGCGAACCCGCCCTTTCATGGCTTTGTCCATGATTACCGGGTCGAGGGGCCGCCACAGGTGGACAACCCCTTTCCGCTGCGGCGCATCACCGTGCCCGACATCATGGACGATTTCTTTTTCGACCTGTCCTATGAACATCTGATCGGCGCCTCGCGCGATGGCGCACGCGGGCAGGTGATCGACCTTGTGATCGGGCAGCAGGTGGCCGAGCTTTCCCTGCCCGGCATGCCACATCTGGGGTCGGGCATCACCTGGGAATGGAACGGCACCACGGTTCTGGCCACCCCGCATCTGAAAGAGGGGGTGATCTCCGTCATCGACATGAAGACCTGGAAAACGGTCAAGACGATTCCGACCGAGGGGCCGGGCTTTTTCATGCGCAGCCATGTCAACAGCCGCTATGCTTGGGCCGATGTGTTCTTTGGCCCGAACAAGGATGTGATGCATATCATCGACAAGGAAACGCTGGAGATCGTCAAGACCCTGCGCCCGGCGCCGGGCAAAACCGTGGCCCATACCGAATTCACCAAGGATGGCCGCTATGCGCTGGTCTCGGTCTGGGAAGATGACGGCGCGGTGATCGTCTATGACGCCGCCACCTTTGAAGAGATCAAGCGCCTGCCGATGAAAAAGCCCTCGGGGAAGTATAATGTCTGGAACAAGATCACCTTCTCTGAGGGCACCAGCCACTGACAAGGCGACCCCGCCGCCGTTTAGCGAAAGCCTGTGGCGGCTGGGGGCGCTGCTCTGGCCCTTTGCCACCGGGGCGGTGGCGATCAACCTGTTTCTGGCCGGTCTGATCGTGCATTCAGCGGGCTGGGCGGCGGCGATCTCTCCAACCACCGCGCTGCTCTGGTCGCTGCCGCTGGGGTTGCCCGCGACTTGGGCCGCCGCGCTGTGGGTACGCCATCTGATCCGTCAGGCCGAGGGGCGCGGATAGCGCCCCCTCTCAGACCGCGCTTTCGCAGTGCGCGTCGGGGAAAGCCGCCAGCATCGCCGCCAGCTCTGCGCGGTTGCCGGTCAGACAGCCCGCCGTTGACAGCGCATCAGCAAGGGCGGCTGACGGGGCCGAGATGCTGATGGCCCGCCAGACCGGCCGGGCGGGGGCGCCGGTCCTGGGGTCGAGGATATGGCCAAGCCGCCCCGCCGGGTCAAACACCGTGCCAAGTGGCGCCGAGCTGGCCAAGGCCCGGCCCCGCAGCCCGACTTGCCCGCCCTGCCGCAGCTTTACCGGCCAATCCCCGTCGCCGGGCACCCCGCCCAGGGCGCGATGCTCTCCGGTGTCGATCAGAACATCCTGCAACCCCTGATCGGTCAGCAGCCGGGCCACCCGGTCGGCGATATAACCTTGGGCGATGCCGTTCAGCGTCAGCCCCATGCCGGCAGGCATGCTGATCGCCGCCGGGTCCAGCCGCAGATCCTG
>CALLZQ010000344.1 GCA_937858255.1 uncultured Tabrizicola sp. | reverse complement strand
CGCGATCTTCGGCCCGGCCAATCCACAGGTTCAGCTTTTGCCGGTAGTAGAGATAGAGCGACTCGGACAGTTCCTCGGGTGCGATTTGCGCGACCTGCCCGCCATCCAGCCAGATCTCCTCAACCGCCGCCACAGTGCCCGAAAGGAACCGCAGGCGGCGGATCCGATGCCCCTCGGGCGATTGGCCAAAGGAGGGCAGCGCCGGATCCTTGGGCAGCCGGTCCACCGACAGCACCCGCGCCGTCGGCAACCCGCCCCCGCCGCGCAATTCGATCCGCAGCAGGGCATAGACCGAGGTCGGGTCCGATTTGGCGCGAATATAATTGCCCGAGCCATGGATGCTTTCCAAAAGCCCCTTTTCCGCCAGCACCTTGAGCGCCTGCCGCAGGGTCCCGACCGCGATCCCCAGATCGGCCGCCATCTCGCGCTCGGGCGGCAGGCGCGACCCGTCGATCAGCCGCCCCGCTGCGATGTCACGGATCAGCAACTCGCTGGTCTGTAGGTAGAGGGGCAGAGAACCGGGGTTTGCTTTCGGGGGTGACATTCGTGTTCCGCGAATTGATACAGGATTGATTTACATTTTGACCGGTGTTACGCAAGACAAAAGATGAGTCCCGGCCATGGCTTTCACAGCCCGAGGCGGGGCCGCTGAAGGGAGGATATCATGACGGTGGTGCCTGTCACCTCGGCCGATCTCGATGCCTGTGAGGTTAGCTGGTTCGCCGCGCTGTGCTCGGACGATTACGCCTATCTCGGCATCCCCGATGGTGCCCTGAGATCAAGCTGGGAACATTGCTCGTCCATCGTTCAGGCGGCAGAGGGCTATGGGTTCCGCAACATCCTCTGCCCCTCATCCTATCAGGTTGGGCAGGATACTCTCAGCTTTGTCGCCGGTTGCGCCCCGATCACCGACAAGATCAATTTCCTTGCCGCCATCCGCTGCGGCGAGGTCCAGCCGGTGATGCTGGCACGCACCGTCGCCACGCTGGACCATATGCTCAAGGGCCGGCTGACGCTGAATGTCATCTCGTCCGATTTCCCGGGTGAGGTCGCCGACAGCGCCTATCGCTATCGCCGCAGCCATGAAGTCGTCGAGATCCTGCGCCAGGCCTGGACGCGCGACCACATCGAATATGACGGCGAGATCTACAAGATCTCACGCCTGTCGGCTGACCCGGCCAAGCCCTATCAGCAGAACGGCGGTCCGCTGCTGTATTTCGGCGGCTACAGCCCCGATGCGCTGGAACTCTGCGGTGCGCAATGCGATGTCTATCTGATGTGGCCCGAGCCCAAGGATGTGATCGCCCAGCGGATGCGGGATGTTCATGCGCGGGCCGCCGCCCATGGCCGTACACTTGATTACGGCTTGCGCGTCCATATGATCGTCCGAGACACCGAGGCCGAGGCGCGGGAATATGCCGAGCATCTGGTGTCAAAGCTGGATGACGAATACGGCACGCTGATCCGCTCGCGTGCCCATGACTCGATTTCGCTTGGCGTGGCGCATCAGGCGCGGGCACGCGAACTGGCCGACAAATTCGGTTATGTCGAGCCGCATCTGTGGACGGGGGTCGGGCGGGCGCGGTCTGGCTGCGGCGCGGCGCTGGTCGGCAGCGTCGATCAGGTGATGTCCGAGATCGAAGCCTATCGCAAGATGGGGATCCGGGCCTTTATCTTTTCCGGCTATCCGCATCTGGAAGAGGCCCGGCATTTCGGCACCAAGGCACTGCCGCAGATCAAGACCTGCTCGCTGCCCCATGCCTATGGTCGCGGGCCCGAAACCACACCAGCCACCCCTCTGGGGAATGGAGTACGCCGCTGATGCAACGGATCGAAATCGCGCCGGGTCTGGAATTGTCCCGCCTCGTCTACGGGATGTGGCGTTTGGGCGATGATGCCGACACCAGCCCCGCCCATGTGCAGGCCAAGATCGGGGCCTGTCTGGATCAGGGCATTACCACCATGGATCAGGCCGACATTTACGGCGGCTATACCGCCGAGGCCCTGCTGGGGGCGGCCCTGCGCGCCGCGCCCGGCCTGCGCGATCGGATCGAGATCGTCACCAAATGCGATATCGTCGCCCCGGTGGGCCGTCATGCGGCAGCCCGGGTCAAATATTACGACACCTCGGCCGCGCATATCACCGCCAGTGTCGAGACCAGCCTGCGCGAGATGGCGACCGACCGGATCGACCTGTTGCTGATCCACCGTCCCGA
>CALLZQ010000343.1 GCA_937858255.1 uncultured Tabrizicola sp. | reverse complement strand
ATGGCGATGCTGAACTGTTTACCAGCGAACAGGCGATAGAGATGTTCAGCCTTGAGGGGATTGGCCGCAGCCCCGCGCGGCTTGATTTCAAAAAGCTGGAATCAACCTGTGGCTGGCACATAGCCCGCGCGGATGATGCTGCATTGCTGCAAGAACTGGAGGGGTATCTGGCGGCTGCCGATCGCCCCGCGTTGACCCCGGCACAGCGCGACCGTCTGTCGCGCGCCCTCTACTGCGTCAAGGACCGGGCCAAGACCTTCCCGGAACTCATTGAAAAGGCTCATTTCGCGCTGACAGATCGTCCGATTTTGGCCGATGACGCCTCGGCCAAGGCGCTTGACACGGTATCCCGTGGTATACTGAAACAATTGACGCCGCGCCTGCGAAATGCTAGCTGGACGAAAGAGGCGCTTGAACCCATTCTGAATGAGATTGCCGCGGCCCATGGCATCGGATTCGGTAAGCTGGCGGCCCCGTTGCGCGCGGCCCTGGCCGGGCGCAGTGCGACCCCAAGCGTCTTTGACATGATGCTGGTCATCGGTCAGGACGAAACGATTGCGCGGCTGGAAGAGGCAGCGGGCTGATCCCCCTTGCCTCTGGCCGCATGCTGGCTCTTGCCGCAACCCGCGTCACGGCGGGTGCGGCGTACCAACAAGGGCCCTGCGGGGCCGGACAGAGGGAAGTGAGAGATGGCCGAGACGAAAAAGACTGCAACCCTGACGCTGGACGGCAAGACCTACGATTTGCCGGTTCACTCGCCGACCCTCGGCCCGGATGTTCTGGACATCCGCAAGCTCTATGGCGAGGCCGATGTCTTTACCTTTGACCCGGGCTTTACCTCGACCGCCGCCTGTGAGAGCGCGATCACCTATATCGACGGCGACAAGGGTGAGCTGCTGCACCGCGGCTATCCGATCGAGCAACTGGCCGACAAGTCGCATTTCCTCGAAGTCTGCTATCTGTTGCTGTACGGAGAGTTGCCGACCGCCGCGCAGATGGCCGATTTCGAAGGCCGCGTCACCCGTCACACCATGCTGCACGAGCAGATCCACAACTTCTTCCGTGGGTTCCGCCGCGACAGTCATCCGATGGCGACAATGGTCGGCGTCGTCGGCGCCATGTCGGCCTTCTACCACGACTCGCTCGACATCAATGACCCGTGGCACCGCGAAGTTTCGGCGATCCGCATGATCGCCAAGCTGCCGACCATCGCCGCCATGGCCTATAAATACTCGATCGGCCAGCCCTTCGTTTACCCGAAGAACTCGCTGAGCTATGCGGGCAACTTCCTGCATATGTGCTTCTCGGTGCCGGCCGAGGAATATGTCGTCAATCCGATCCTGGAAAAAGCCATGGACCGGATCATGATGCTGCATGCCGATCATGAGCAGAACGCCTCGACCTCGACGGTGCGTCTGGCGGGGTCGTCGGGTGCCAACCCGTTTGCCTGTATCGCCGCCGGCATTGCCTGCCTCTGGGGCCCGGCCCATGGTGGCGCCAACCAGGCCTGCCTGGAAATGCTGCGCGAAATCGGCTCGGTCGACCGCATCCCGGAATATGTCGCCCGCGCCAAGGACAAGAACGATCCGTTCCGCCTGATGGGCTTTGGCCACCGCGTCTACAAGAACTTTGATCCGCGCGCCAAGGTGATGAAGGAATCGGCCGACGAAGTGCTGGGCCTACTCGGCATCGAGAACAACCCGACGTTGCAAGTCGCCAAGGAGCTGGAGCGGATCGCGCTGGAAGACGACTACTTCGTCTCGAAGAAGCTCTATCCGAATGTGGACTTCTACTCGGGCATCATCCTTGACGCCATGGGCTTCCCCACCTCGATGTTCACCCCGATCTTTGCGCTGTCGCGCAC
>CALLZQ010000342.1 GCA_937858255.1 uncultured Tabrizicola sp. | reverse complement strand
CGATCGCCCATATGGTCTGGGATGCCGCCGGTCTGATCTATAACCACGGCGCCATCGACTTCGCCGGCGGTACGGTCGTGCATATCAACGCCGGTGTCGCCGCCCTCGTCGCCGCGCTGGTGATCGGGCCGCGTGTCGGCTACGGCAAGGACAACATGGCCCCGCATTCGATGACCCTGACCATGGTCGGCGCCTCGATGCTGTGGGTGGGCTGGTTCGGCTTCAACGCTGGCTCGAACCTCGAAGCGACCGCCGGTGCGACGCTGGCCATGATCAACACCTTTGTCGCCACGGCTGCCGCCATCCTTGGCTGGGTGCTGATGGAGGTGATGACCCGCGGCAAGGCCTCAATGCTGGGCGCTGCCTCGGGTATGGTGGCCGGCCTCGTCGCCATCACCCCGGCCTGCGGCACCACCGGCCCCGTCGCGGCCATCGTGCTGGGCTTCCTCGCCGCCATCGCCTGCTTCTTCTTCGTGACCACGATCAAGCACAAGCTGGGCTATGACGACAGCCTCGACGTCTTCGGTGTTCACGGTGTGGGCGGGATCATCGGCGCCATCGGCACCGGCATCTTCGCCGCGCCGTCGCTGGGTGGCACGGGCTTTATCGCCGAAGGCGGCACCATGGGTGCGCAGGTCTATGCCCAGATCCTTGGCGTGGTGATCACTATCGTCTGGTCGGCCATCGTCTCGCTGATCGCCCTCTACATCTGCAAGGCCGTGACCGGTCTGCGCGTGAAGGAAGAGGAAGAGCGCGAGGGTCTGGACCTGACCTCGCATGGCGAGCGCGCCTATAATCTGTGATCTTGCGGGGCCCCGGCGACGGGGCCCTGTCCCTTCCGACGGGCCGGTGCCTCTCCTCCCTTGCCGGTTCTCAGACTCAGGCCCGGGCGCGTGCGCCCGGGCTTTTTTGTTGCGCACCAAGCTGGGGCAGCCGCAGGGCCAGCGCCTCGGCAATATGGGGCAGACGCAGGGATGCCGCGCCGTCGAGATCGGCAATGGTGCGGGCCAGCCGTAACACCCGGTGATAGCCGCGTGCCGACAGGCCAAAGCGGTCGGCCACGCGCCCGATCAGCGCCCGGCCCTCGGCATCGGGGGCGGCGATTTCCTCCAGCAAGGCGCCTTCGGCCTCGGCATTCACGCTGACATCTGGCAGATCGCGGAAGCGTGCGGCTTGCCGGGCGCGGGCGGCCTCGACGCGCCGGGCGACGGTGGCCGAGGTTTCCCCCGAGGCCGGCAGGTCGAGATCGGCATAATCTACCGGCGGCACGTCGATCCGCAGATCGAACCGATCCAGCAGCGGCCCCGAGATCCGCCCCAGATAATCGTCGCCGCAGGCCGGCGCGCGGCTACAGGCGCGGGCAGGGTCGGTCAGATGGCCGCAACGGCAGGGATTGGCCGCCGCCACCAGCAGGAACCGGCAGGGATAGCGGATATGGGCATTGGCGCGCGCCACCATCACCTCGCCCGTTTCCAGCGGCTGACGCAGGGTTTCCAGCACGGTCCGGGGGAATTCGGGGAATTCATCGAGGAACAGGACGCCGTTATGGGCAAGGCTGACCTCGCCGGGCTTGGCGCCGCGCCCGCCGCCGACAATCGCCGCCATCGAGGCGGTGTGATGCGGCTCGCGAAAGGGGCGCTCGCGCGAGATGCCGCCCTCATCCAGCAAACCGGACAGCGAGTGGATCATCGAGGTTTCAAGCGCCTCGACAGGTGTCAGCGGCGGCAGGATGCCCGGCAGACGTGCCGCCAGCATCGACTTGCCCGCCCCCGGTGCCCCCACCATCAACAGGTGATGCCGGCCTGCTGCCGCGATTTCCAGCGCGCGTTTGGCGCGTTCCTGGCCTTTGACATCGCGCAAATCGCGCGGGGAGGCGGGGCGCGCGACCTCTCCTGCCTCGGCGGGGTGCAGCGGCGCCTGACCGGTATAGTGGCGAACGACTTCCGACAACGATGCCGCCGCCAGCACCTCGGCGGCACCCACCCAGGCGGCCTCTGCACCTGAGGCGCGCGGGCATAACAGGCTGCGGTCATGTTCGGCGGCAGCCATCGCGGCAGGCAGGGCGCCCACCACCGGCATCAGCCGCCCGTCCAGCGCCAGTTCGCCAATCGCCACCGTCGCCTCGATCTCATCGCGCGGCAGCACCTCGATGGCAGAAAGCACCGCCAGAGCGATCGGCAGATCGAAATGCGAACCCTCTTTGGGCAGGTCGGCAGGCGAGAGGTTGACGGTGATCTTCTTGGCGGGCAGGGCAATCGCCATGCTGTGCAGCGCCGCGCGCACCCGTTCGCGCGCCTCAGACACGGCCTTGTCGGGCAGGCCCACAAGGGCAAAGCCCGGCACCCCCGGCGCGATGGCGCATTGCACCTCGACCAGACGCGCTTCGACGCCTTCAAACGCAACGGTATATGCCTTTGCGACCATGCTGACCCCACCCTTTGCCAAAGGGTTAACGAGGTGGGGTTAGCGATTGGTTAACGGCGCCCGGCCCTAGGGATGCGCGGCCAGCAGCGCAACGAAGGCCGGCCAGGCCTCGGGGTCGGCCACGGTCTTGTTGCGGCAGAACGGGTTGCAAAAGCCAAAGCGCCGCCCGTCAGCCATCTCTAGCGCATGGGTGATCGGCAGGCCGGAATAGGGGCAGGCGTCGTTCAGGACACCCTCGATCCCCTCAACAGCGCGGGCCGCCAGCGGCGCCGGGCCGGGCCAGGGCCGGGTGGGATAGTCGCGCCGGTAAAACTCCTGATCCGCGCCATCCACCAGCCCCATCGCCCGCCAGCGGCGAAAGGCCGGATGGGCCAGATGCGTCTGAACATAGGCCATGGCGCGGTCGCTGACTGGCAGGTTATAGGTCGCGATCCGTGTCGCCACCGGGGCAAAGAACGCATCCGCCGCTGAATATTCGCCGCAAAGCCAGGTTTCGCTGGCGGTCTGATCCCAGGCCCAGGCCCAGACGGTTTCCAGCCGCGCCAGAGCGGCCAGAAC
>CALLZQ010000341.1 GCA_937858255.1 uncultured Tabrizicola sp. | reverse complement strand
TCGGGCATCTCCTCGGGCTTGCGCGAGTCCTGGAGCATCTTCTCGATCTCGTGGTCGGCCAGAACCGCCTCGATCGGCTGACCGGCCAGGATGATCCGCTCAAAGGTATCGGCATAGATACGGCTGAAATCGCCGCCCTTTTCACCCAGACCCGCCGGCAGCAACCCCGGGTTGGCATCGGCCGAGCCGCTCATCGCCGCGATGGCACCCCCGGCGGCGCGCACGGCAGGGGGCAGGTCGTCGGGCAGGTCCACATCCACCACCGGGAAGAAATTGGTGGCCCGCAGCGTGGCAATCTGCACCTCGGGCGAGAGCATGTATTTCACCAGCGCCTCTGACGCGGCCTTGTCAGGCGATGTTTCGGGAATGGCGATCCCGGCCAGCACGGGCATGAAGCCACGGCCATGCGGACCTGCCGGCGCGGGGAAGGCCACGAAATCGTCAGGCCGGTCGTTGAACGCCTGTGCCAGACGCGACGAGTGATCCCAGACGATCCAGGCATCGCCGGACAAGAGTTGCTCTTGCATGAAGGAGAAGTTGGTCGAGGCCGGGTTCGTATGCGACCACAGCTCGCGGAATTTCTCCCAGGCCGTCACCGCCTCGGCCGAGGCAAAGGTACGCACGACGCCATTGGTGTAGGACGGGTAGAGATAGCCCTGGAAGAACCGGTGCTTCAGGCCCTTTTCCCCGGCGGGAAAGCCGAATTTCTTTTCGCCGGTCGCGGCCTCGACATTGGCAGTCCAGGCGATCAACTGGTCATAGGTCAGGGCGTTGATGTCGGCGCCCTCGGGCAGATATTGCAGCGCCTCTTTATTGGCGGCCATGATGTAGCTGGCCTGCATCCAGGGCAGATATTGCAGGTGATCGGTGCCCAGCCGTGCGAGGCTGTTGAAGGTCTCGCTCGAAGAGGTCAGCCCAATGCCGTCAAGATCGGCGAGGTTGGCCGGATCCATCGCCGAGAAATCGCCATGCAGGGCGCCCAGCAAACCAATGGTGCCGGTGCCGGCCTCGATTTCGGCGGCGATGCGGGTCAGCCAGGGGCCGGCGTCATTCGGCTGATAATCTACGCCGCCGTCAAAGCCCGACAATACCTGATCGCGCATCGCCTGTGCCTCTTCGACGGGGCGGGCCTGCGTTGACCAGAACAGCACTTCGGCCTGCGCGGGCAGGCAGGCGAGGGTCAGCGCGACCGCCGTGGATGCGCCGAGGAGCTTGCGAAGATGGGTCATGATTCCTCCCTTGGTTTTCGGTGTCGCATCCGGCCCTCCACGCCGATGCCGGTCGTTCCATTCGGATGGCTTTGGTCTTGCCGTCTCGAATCGGATCAACTGGGTAGAGTTTGATACAACGTTATATCTTCGGTCAAGGACTGATTTTGGCCGTAAAACCGGGCGAATGCGCGGAAATTGCGCAAAATCCTTGAAGTCCAAGGCGATATCCCGGAAAATCCGCTGTAACGTTAAACCCAAGTTGCAGGCGGCATGTCGGAAAAGCCAACTCTCAGAACCGTGGCGCGCGAGGCTGGGGTTTCTGTTCCCACTGTCAGTCAGGTGCTGCGCGGCACCGGGCGCATTTCCGACCAGACACGCGACCGCGTGCTCGAGGTGGTCTCGCGCCTGCGCTATGTGCCGGATTCGCGTGCTGCGGCGATGCGGTCCGGCGATAACCGCGAAATCGGGTTTGTGATCAACCGGTTGCAGAACCCCTTTAATGCCGAGGTGATCGGCGGCGTGGTCGATCTGCTCGAGGCCGAGGGCTATCTGGTTTCGGTCGTCGATACCCGTGACGATGCCGCGCGGCAAAGCCGTCAGCTTGACGCCTTTATCCGCCATGGCCGGGGGGGGCTTTTGTGGGTGCCGGCGATGGATACGCCCGAAGAAACCTATGAGATGCTGGCTGCCCGGGGCATCCCGACAGTCACCTTCATGCGGCAGGTGCGGCGCGATCTCGACCATGTCGGGGTACGCGATGCCGAGGCCGTGGCGACGGCAACGCATCATCTGGCCAGCCTTGGCCATCGGCAGATCGCCTATCTGGGCGGCAAAGAGCCGACGGTGGTGCGCAACAACCGGATCGCGGGCTATCGCCGGGCCTTGCAGGAATGTGGCCTTGGCGCGGGGCTGGTCTGGGCCTCGGAAGAAAGCAAGATCGCGGGGCTTGAGGCGACATTGGCCCTGCGTGCCGCCCATCCCGAGGTGACGGGAATTGTCTGTAACGGTGACATGGTGGCGCTGGGGGCCTGCCTGTCGCTGATCCGGCAGGGGCAGATACCGGGGCGAGAGGTCTCGGTCATCGGTTTCGACGATATTCAGGACGCGGCCGTGGCGACGCCGCCCCTGACCACGATGGCGGTCCACCCACATAAGCTGGGGCGCAAGCTGGCCAAGGTCTTGCTGGACCGGATCCGCGAGCCGGGAATGCCCGCCACGGTCACCGAGATTTCCGCCGATCTGATCCTGCGTGAAACGGCCGGGCCGCCAGTCGCGCCCTAAATCTGCGCGGGGTTGTCATGGTGGACCAGCGGGCTGTCATACGCTAACATCGGCGCTGCGCCGGGGGCCTTGGCGTCCAGACTGAGCCGATCTCGTGCAGGTGTGATCCGATGACAACCTTTTCCCGTGACCCGAGGCATCTGATCGCGGATGAGACCGCCTTGCGGGCCCTGTTCCCGCCTGTGCATGAGGTGGCGGTCAGAAAAAGCCTGACGGCGCTCGATCCCCATGCCCGGGCCTTTATCGCCCGCTCGCCGTTCCTGTGTATCGGCACGCAAGGGGCAGGGGCACGATCCGATGTCAGCCCGCGCGGCGATGGCCCGGGCTTTGTCCGCGTGCTGGATGACCGGACGCTGGCCATCCCTGACCGCCCGGGCAATAACCGCCTCGACACGCTGGCGAATATCCTTGCCAATCCGGCTGTGGGCCTGCTGTTTCTGGTGCCCGGCTATGATGAGACCTTGCGTGTCAACGGCCGCGCCGAGCTGACCACGGATCCGGCCGTTCTGGAGCCAATGCGCGTCCGTGACCGCCTGCCGCGTCTGGCCATTCTGGTTTCGGTGGATGAGGTGTTCCTGCATTGCGCCAAGGCATTCCGACGCGCGGGCCTGTGGGATCCGGCCAACCGCCAGGACCGGGCCGAGATGCCCAGCCTGCTGCGGATGATCCTCGACCAGACCACCGGCGCCCCTGACAGCCGCGAAGAGATGGCGCGGATCGACGCCGGGCTGGAAGAGAATTACCGCCGCAGCATGTACTGACCTGCCGCCGCTTGCCTGCAAACGGGCAACCCGCTAGGAACGGGCAAACCCTGTTTGCATGAGGCCGCCGATGCGTCTGTCCCGCTATTTCCTGCCTGTCCTCAAGGAAAACCCCTCTGAGGCGCAGATCGTCTCGCACCGCTACATGCTGCGCGCAGGCATGATCAAACAGCAGGCAGCCGGCATTTATTCGTGGCTGCCGCTTGGCTATCGCGTGCTGAAGCGCATCGAGCAGATCGTGCATGAGGAACAAGTACGTGCGGGCCATATCCCGCTGTTGATGCCAACGCTGCAACCGGCCGATCTGTGGCGCGAATCCGGGCGTTATGACGACTACGGTCAGGAAATGCTGCGCATCAAGGACCGGCATGACCGCGACATGCTGTTCGGGCCGACCAATGAAGAGATGATCACCGACATCTTCCGCGCCCATGTCGGCAGCTACAAGGATCTGCCGCTGACGCTCTATCATATCCAGTGGAAATTCCGCGATGAGGTGCGCCCGCGCTTTGGCGTGATGCGGGGCCGGGAATTCCTGATGAAGGACGGCTACAATTTCGACATCGACAAGGATGCGGCGCTGCATGCCTACAACCGCCACATGGTCAGCTACCTGCGCACCTATGAGCGGATGGGCCTGACCGCCATCCCGATGCGCGCGGCCTCTGGCCCCATCGGTGGCGACAATACTCATGAATTCCTCGTGCTGGCCCACACGGGCGAGAGCGAAGTCTTTTACGATGACCGGGTGACGGCGCTGAAACTGGGCAACCGCGAGGTTGATTACGACAACCGTGCCGAGGTCGAGGGGGTCTGCAAGGAATTCACCTCGCTCTACGCGCGCACCGACGAAACCCACGACGCAGCGCTTTTCGACACCATCCCCGAAGAGCACCGCAAGGTGGGCCGTGGGATCGAGGTCGGGCAGATCTTCTACTTTGGCACCAAATATTCGGCCTCGATGGGCGCGCTGGTGGTGAATGACAAGGGAGAGCGGGTGCCGGTCGAGATGGGCAGCCACGGTATCGGCGTCAGCCGCCTCTTGGGCGCGATCATCGAGGCCAGCCACGACGACAAGGGCATTATCTGGCCCGAGGGCGTGACGCCCTTCCCGGTGGGGATCGTGAACCTGAAACAGGGCGATGCAGCCACGGATGCAGCCTGCGAGGGGCTGTACAAGGCGCTTGCCGCCAAGGGTCTCGAGGCGCTGTACGATGACCGCGACGAACGCGCCGGCGCCAAATTCGCCACCATGGATCTGATCGGCCTGCCGTGGCGCATTACGGTCGGCCCGCGCGGGCTGGCCAATGGCATCGTGGAGCTGACCAGCCGCCGCACCGGCGCCTCGGAAGAAATGAGCGCCGAGGCCGCCGTCGCCCGTATCGCCGAGATCTACGCCGCCCATCCGTAAGCTCTGGCGGGGGCCCTCGCGGCCCCCCCAACCGGCGCTTGCCGCCGATGTGACCGCCGCCGCCCGGCGCCCCGCTTGACGGCGCCGGTGGCAGGGGCGAAGGTCCGCCGCAAACCCTGACCCCGAGGCATCATGGCCCAGACTGCCCCCTTTTCGCGCTTTGAGCGCATGATCGCCTGGCGTTACCTGCGCGCCCGCCGCGCCGAGGGCGGGGTCAGTGTCATGACCTGGATCAGCCTGATCGGTATCACGCTGGCGGTCTTTGCCCTGATCGCGACCCTTGCGGTGCGCGCAGGCTTTCGCGCCGAATTCGTCGATACCATCCTTGGCGCCAATGCCCATGTGACCGTCTATCCCGCAGGTCATGTCAATGAGGCGGGGGTGATGATCAAGGGTTTTGAGGATTATGAGGCCATCGCCGCCCGTCTGGCCACCATTCCCGGCGTGACCCGCGCCGCACCCCTGGTGCGCGGGCAGGTGATGGTGTCGAGCCAGGGCGCCACCAACGGCGCCGAGGTCTTTGGCCTATCGCCCGAAGCGCTGAAGTCGATCCCCCGCGTCGGCCTTGGCGCCGATGCCTATGGCGATATCGAGCGCTATGGCGAGGGCATCGCCATCGGTTCGGTCCTTGCGCGCGAGTTGGGGGTGACAGTGGGCGATAGGGTGCGGGTGATCAGCCCCAATGGCGCCAAGACCGCCTTTGGCACCAGCCCGCGCGTCAACGCCTATGAGGTGGTCTATATCTTTACCGCCGGCCGCTACGACATCGACAAGACCCGCCTCTACATGCCTTTCACCGAGGCGCAGGTCTATTTCAACCGCGAAGGTCTGGCCGACGAATTCGAGGTGATGGTCGCGGACCCCGAGGCGATCGATGCCTATTACGGGCCACTTTATGAGGCCGCAGGGGGCGACGCACTGCTCTGGACGTGGCGTGATAGCTCCGGCGCCTATCTGCGGGCGCTGGATATTGAGGATAACATCATGTTCATCATCCTCTCGATCCTCGTGTTGATCGCGACGATGAACATCGTCTCGGGCCTGATCATGCTGGTCAAGAACAAGGGCCGCGACATCGGCATCCTGCGCACCATCGGGCTGACCGAAGGCTCGGTCCTGCGGGTGTTTTTCCTCTGCGGCGCCTTTACCGGCATTGTCGGCACGGTGTTGGGCGTGGTGCTGGGCTGCCTCTTTGCCCTTTATATCGACCCGATCTTTTCGGCAGTGAACTACCTCGCCGGGGGCGGGGTCTGGGATCCGTCGATCCGCGGCATCTATGCGCTGCCGGCCAAGCTGCAATGGGGCGATGTCTTGTCAGCGGTCAGCCTGTCGCTGGGCCTGTCCTTTGTCGTCACCTATTTCCCGGCCCGCCGCGCGGCCCGGATGAACCCGGTCGAGGCGCTGCGCTATGAGTGAATTCGCGCTGGAACTCGACGGGATCGAGAAGGCCTATAACCATGGCCGCCCGAATGAGGTGACGGTCCTGCGCGGCGCCAGCCTGCGGTTGCGCCCGGGTGAGGTGGTGGCGCTGGTTGCCCCCTCGGGCGCCGGGAAATCGACGCTGCTGCATATCGCCGGGCTGCTGGATACCGCCGACAAGGGGGCTCTGCGCCATCATGGCCGCGAGATGGGCGATCTGACCGACCGTGCGCGGACCGAGGCGCGGCGCCGTGACGTGGGTTTCATCTACCAGTTCCACCATCTCTTGCCCGAGTTTACGGCGCTGGAGAATATCGTCATCCCGCAACTGGCCGATGGCCGTCCGCAGGCCGAGGCCGAGGCGCGCGCCCGTTCCCTGATGGCGCGTGTCGGGGTCGAGGGGCGGGCCGGTCATCGCCCGGCGGCCCTCTCGGGCGGTGAGCAGCAGCGCGTCGCCTTTTGCCGGGCACTGGCCAATGCGCCGCGCCTCTTGTTGGCCGATGAGCCGACGGGGAACCTCGACCCCACCACCTCGGATCAGGTCTTTGCTGCGCTGATGGATCTGGTGCGCGACACCGGCCTTGCCGCGCTGATCGCCACGCACAACATGGAACTGGCCGCCCGGATGGACCGGATCCTGCGCCTCGATCAGGGGCGGCTGGCCTAGGACTTGCCTCTGCCCCGGCCGCATGCGAGTCTGGGCGCAGGAACGGAGGTCCCCATGTTCACCAAGCCTTTGATCGCCCTGTTGCCCCTGCTGGTTCTGGGGGCCTGCGTGTTGGGGCAGGGCGGGCCGCGCCTGCCCTCGGGCGCCGAGGATTTCGCCGATTATTGCAGCGCCTGCCATGGTGTGGGCGGCAAGGGCGATGGCGAGATGGCGCTGAACCTGACCCGCCGTCCCGCCGATCTGACCGGCCTCAGCGCCCGCAATGGCGGGGCCTTCCCGACAACGCCAGCGATGGGCAAGATCTGGGGCTATACCGGGGGCAAGGGCGGCGCCGCGGTCATGCCGAACTTCGGCCCGCTGTTGGAAAGTGACCTTGTGCCCTATGACGGCGGCGACGGGATCATGACGCCAACGCCCCTGCGCCTTGTGCAGATTGCCGAGCATCTCAAGACGCTTCAGGCCAAATAGCGCCGGCTAGCCCGGCACCACCATGATGGTCTGCTGCATCAGGGCGACGGGCTTTTCCTGCCCGCCGGTGACGGCAAAGACCTCGGCCTTGGTCACGATGAGCGTCCGCCCGGCCCGCACCACCGCACCGCGCGCGATCAAGGCCTCACCCAGTGCGGGGGCCATCATGTTGATCTTGTATTCCACCGTCAGCACCTCGGCCCCCTCGGGCGCGAGGCTGAGGGCCGCATAGCCCGCCGCCGAGTCGGCAATCACCCCGACCCCCCCGCCGTGGATATACCCCACCTGCTGACGAATCCCCTCCCAGTTCGGCAGTCGAATCTCTGCCCGCCCCGCCGAGACCTCTCCCAGTTCCGCCCGAATGGTCCCCATCGCCGTCTGCGCGGCGAAACTGGCCCGGATCTGGGCGAGTTTGGTGGGGGAGAGGGTGGTCATGGGGGCGCAACTTCTATCAGATGATTATGCTGCTATGTGCAAGTACAATAGCAAGGCCGTTAGAATAGTGCTACTCTATATCCAGCGTTTTTCACGGAGGAAGGTTTGCCAAATCCATTAAGCAAAGTTCGACCTAAATGCAACTATGAACACAGCCCAGATTCCCTAAGGTCCCGGCCGGGTCACGCATCTCTGATCATGCAGGTGATTGCAAATGTTTCCTTGATCGAAAATACACGCGGACTTATTTTTTCATATCTGCTTGGTGTGGATGATTACTTGGCGCTACTTATATATTCGGAAATTCGTAGTGCATCGGTAAAATCGTCAGCATTCCATGCTGTAATTAAGGCGAGCTTGTCGGAAGAAGATCGAGAAATGTTAAATAAAATCGATAAATTTTCGAAGAAAGTTATTGCACAACGAAACAAATTTTCCCATGGACTATGGGGAACTTCGAACGATCTACCTGATGCAATTCTATATCTTCCATCAGATCACTTTCTGGATAAAACTCATCAATATCTGGATAATCCACACGCACGGGGTCTTGAAAGAAAGATTTTGGCTCCCGGACTTCAAGACAGATCAAGAGTAATGGTTTATACTGTTGGCGATCTTGAGAATTCAGTGAGTGAATCAATTTCGGCGCTGTCACTCTATCGAAATTTTTTTGATTTGGTGTTTCATATGCATCACGTGCGCAATGAGGACGCGGCTGGGCTTCTCAAAGAAGTTTTTGCTCAACGCGAGGCGGAGATTAGGGAGCAGTTAAGAAGTGATCTGCAAAAGCAGTGACTTTCCAGCGACATGTTGGTTGCGAAATTTCGAAAATCCCGGTTGGTCATATTTCAAAAAATCTTCTCTCCCTCACACATCCAACTCCTCCACAAACCGGGCGTTCTCCTGAATATACTGGAAGCGCAACTCCGGCTTCTTCCCCATCAACCGCTCGACCAGATCGGACGTATCCCCCGGTTCATCCTCATGGATCGTCACGCGGATCAGTTTGCGGCTGGCGGGATCCATCGTGGTGTCTTTGAGGTCCTTGGCATCCATCTCGCCCAGACCCTTGAACCGCTGCACGTCGATTTTCCCCTTGCCGCCCAGTCCCTTGGCCAGCCAAGTCTCTTTCTCGGCGTCGGATGCGACATAGAGCCGTTTGGCCCCTTGGGTCAGGCGGTAGAGCGGCGGGCAGGCGAGGTAGAGGTGGCCCTTGTCGATCAGGGGGCGCATCTGGGTGAAGAAGAAGGTCATCAAGAGGCTGGCGATATGGGCGCCGTCCACATCGGCGTCGGTCATGATGATGATCTTGTCATAGCGCAGGTCATCAAGGTTGAACTTGGTGCCCATGCCGACGCCAAGGGCCTCACAAATATCGCGGATTTCCGAGTTGTCGTTGAGTTTGGACGAGGCCGCGCCCAGCACGTTGAGGATCTTGCCCTTGAGCGGCAACAGCGTCTGCGTCTCGCGGTTGCGTGCGCCCTTGGCGCTGCCGCCGGCCGAGTCGCCCTCGACGATGAACAGCTCCGTCCCCTCGCGCGATTTGGCGGTGCAATCGGTCAGCTTGCCGGGCAGACGCAGCTTTTTGGTGGCCGATTTGCGGGCGGTTTCCTTTTCCTGACGGCGGCGCAGCCGTTCCTCGGCCCGCAACACCAGAAAATCGAGGATGGCGCCCGCCGATTTGGGATCGCTGGCAAGCCAGGTGTCGAAATGGTCGCGCACGGCGTTTTCGACCAGTTTCGCGGCCTCTTCGGTGGCAAGGCGGTCCTTGGTCTGGCCCACGAATTGCGGTTCGCGGATGAAGCACGAGACCAACGCGCAGCCCCCGGCCAACAGGTCGTCGCGGGTGATCTGATCGGCCTTGCGGTTCTTGACCCGCTCGCCATAGGCGCGGATGCCTTTCAGCACTGCGGCCCAGAAGCCGTTTTCATGGGTGCCGCCCTCGGGCGTCGGCACGGTGTTGCAATAGGACTGGATGAAGCCATCGCGTGAGGGCGTCCAGTTGATTGCCCATTCGACGCTGCCCGGCACGCTGAACCGCTCGGCAAAGCTGACCTTGCCGGCAAAGGGGCGGTCGGCATAGGTGGTGGCCTTTTCCAGCGCATCGGTCAGGTAATCGGCAAGGCCGCCGGGGAAGT
>CALLZQ010000340.1 GCA_937858255.1 uncultured Tabrizicola sp. | reverse complement strand
AGGCCATGGCCGCCCCGAACCGACCCAGCAGGTTCTGCGCCGGCTCTTCGGTCGCGACCATCCAGCCCGGGTCCTTGGGCGAATAGCTGCCCAGCATCAGCGCAAAGGCGAGGGCCAAGAGGATCAGCGCCAGCCCCAGCAATTCCTTGCCGCGCTTTTCCAGCATGGCTTGGGTGCCTTGATCCAAGAGCGGGTCGCGCTGACGGGCGTGGATGGATGCCATGGGCTTACCTCAACCGTAGAGACAATCGCGCAGACGGGTCAGCCCGCGCTCGGTTTCGTCTTCGGGGGCGACCAGCGCCACCCGGATATAGGACCGCCCCGGATTGCCCCGGTCGGTATCGCGCGAGAGATAGGCGCCGGGCAAAACCCGCACCCCCGTCTCACGCCAGAGTTTCAGCGCCGCCGCCTCGCCATCGCCCTCGGGGGCCGGCAGCCAGAGGAAGAACCCGCCCTCGGGCGCGACACGGTTGTAAAGGCCGGAAAACACCCGGTCGGCGAGCGCGAACTTGGCCTGATAGAGCGCGCGGCTGACCTCGACATGGCCCTCATCGGCCCAGGCCGCCTCGGAGACCCGCTGAATCGGCAGGGGCAAGGGCGCCCCGGCAAAGGCGCGAAGCTGGCGGATGCGGACCATGCTGGCCGGGCCAGCGGCGACAAAGCCCGACCGCAGACCGGGCAGGTTCGACCGTTTCGACAGCGAATGGAACACCGCCACCCGCTCGGGGTCGGCGCCTGAGGCCTCGGCCACGGCAAGGGCGCCGGGGGGCGGGGCATCGCGCCAGATCTCGGAATAGCATTCGTCGGCAAAAACGCGGAAATCGTGCTTTTCCGCCAGCGCGAGCAGCCGGGCGAGATAATCGGCCGGGGCAATCGCGCCCTGCGGGTTGGCGGGCGAGCAAAGGTAGGCCACGCTCACCCGGTCCAGAAGTTCGGGCGGCAGGGCCTCATAATCGGGCAGGAACCCGGTCTCGGCACTGGCCGGCACATAGACCGGATCGGCGCCAACGGTCAGCGCCGCCACGGCATAGACCTGATAAAACGGGTTCGGCATCAGGATGACGGGACGCTGGCCGCGCTTTGTCTCGGGCGACAGGGCGATGGCGGCGTTGAACAGCCCCTCACGCGTGCCGTTCAGCGCCATCAGCCGGTCGGCGCCGACCGAAACGCCATAGCGCCGCGCGATCCAGCCCGAGATGGCCGCCAAAAGCTCGGGCGTGCCGTCATTCGGCGGATAGACCGCAAAGCCCGAGAGGTTGGCCGCAAGGATCGGGCCGACGAAATCGGGCATGGCATGGCGCGGCTCGCCAATGGTCATGGCGATGGGCGCGCCGCCGGGCGCGTGATGATCCAATAGCTTCCGCAGGCGCGGAAACGCATAATCCGGCAGGTTCGAAAACCGCTCTGGAAACGCCATGTCTGCCTCGTGCTTCGGGGTCGTGTCGCCCCGTTTGCACCGAGATTAGCCGCGCCGGGGCGGCAGGTCCAGAAAAACGCGGCCATCCGGACAGTTGGCTGCCATCCATTGTGTCTTTTTGGCCCTGCGCCCGGGCTGCCGCCGGGTCAGTGCAGCGCCCGTTCGGCCGCCGCGCCAAGGCGCAAGAGCCGTTCCTCGCTGCCCGGCGCCATCATCAGCGAAATGCCGCAAGAGGGCTGTGAGGTCGGCAGGGTCAGCACGCATTGATCCATCAGGTTGCCGATGCGGGTGTTGCGCAGCGCGAGCAGGTTTTCGGTCACGAAATAGGCCTGATCCGACATCAGCCGCGCGGCATTGGGGGGCAGCACGGGCGAGGTCGGCAGGATCACCGCATCATAGGCGGCCATCTGATCGGCCCAGGCGCGGCGGATCTCTTCCAGACGGCGCCAGGCGGCGACGTAATCGGCGGCCAGAACCGAGGCGCCGGCGCGGAACCGCTCCAGTATCCGGGCGAACATCTTGTCCGGTGCGGCCTCGATCGTCGGGCCCCAGATGCCATAGGCCTCGGCGGTGTAAAGCGGGCCGGCCAGCCCCATCGCCTCGGCGATCAGCGGGAAATGCCCGCGCTCTCCCCGGGCCCCGGCGCGCGACAGGCGCGCCACGGCATCGTCAAA
>CALLZQ010000339.1 GCA_937858255.1 uncultured Tabrizicola sp. | reverse complement strand
CCGGCGGGATCTCAGGGCGGGGGTCGCCCCGGCGCAGGTGCAGCGTGGGGGCAGGGGGGCACAGGGCAGGGGGCGCATCCCCGGTGGGCGGGCCGGTGGCAATATTGCCGCCGATGGTGGCGGCATTGCGCACCTGCTGGCTGGCAAAGCGGCGCAGCATCTCGGCAAAAGCGGGATGGGGATCTTGCATCGCCCTACGCAGCGCCGCGATGGTCACGCCGGCGCCGATGCGGATCGTCTCGCCTTGCGGTTCGATCTGTTGCATTTCGGTGATGCCATTCAGAAAGGCAACGGTGGAGAGGTCGCGCAATTGTTTGGTGACCCAGAGGCCGACATCGGTGGCGCCGGCGATCAGGGTCGCCTCGGGGTTGGCGGCATACCAGGCGGCGAGGTCATCGGCAGTGCCGGGGCGGAAGTCGGGCAGGGGGGCGCTGCCCCCCGCGCTGGCGCGCTCCCCCCGGGATATTTCAGGACAGAAAATGGGGGCTTGGGCGAGGCGTTCGCGATCTTCCTCCAACCAGTGAGGGACAGGTTGGCTGGCTGCGGCCTTGGCCGCGCGGATGATCGGGGCATAGCCGGTGCAGCGGCAAAGATTGCCGGCGAGTTGGTCGTCGTGATCTGTCTGGCCGTTGAGGTGGGCGGTGGCCATCGAGACGACAAAGCCCGGGGTGCAAAAGCCGCACTGGCTGCCGTGATGGTCGATCATCGCCCGTTGCACGGGGTGCAGTTGGTCGCCGGGGCCGCTGATTCCCTCGACCGTGCGGACGGCCTTGCCGTCGAGTTGCGGCAGGAAGAGAATGCAGGCATTGAGCGCATGGCTGCCGGTGGCATCTGTGACCATGACGGTGCAGGCGCCGCAGTCGCCCTCATTACAGCCCTCTTTGGTGCCGGTGAGGCCGCGATCCTCGCGCAGCCAGTCAAGAAGGCTGCGCGTCGGCGACACGTCATCAAGGCGGATGGGCGTTCCGTTCAGGAGAAACGCGATCCCTGGCATCTGTTTTGTCCGCCGCCTTCTCCCCGTTCGAGGCTCTGTGCCCATCCACAAGCATGCCCGCCCGATGCGGCGTAAAGCAGGTCATGCGCCCCTTCGGGCCATGTTATGCCCGATATCCTGTTGCACCATGAAGCCGGGCCGCGATCCACATGGCAAGTGCAAATTTTTCGGGCAAAGTTGAAGCAGTTGTCGCTGTTGCCGAAGAATTGGGCGGGCTTTCCGTGGCGCGGGCGGTTCGATAGGCTGGGAACATGACAGCGCCCCGATTCATTCATCTGAGAGTACATACCGAGCATTCGCTTCTGGAAGGGGCGATTCCGGTCAAGAAGCTGGTCAAGCTGGCCGCCGGTGCCGAGATGCCGGCGATTGCCGTGACCGATACGGATAACATGTTCTGTGCGCTAGAGTTTTCGGTGACGGCGCTGGGGGCGGGGGTGCAGCCGATCGTCGGCTGTCAGGTCAGTCTGGCGCATGATCCGGCCCAGCCCGGTGAAAAGATCCGTCTGCCGGCGCCGCTCGTTCTGCTGGCGCAGAACGAGACCGGCTATATGAACCTGATGAAGCTGAATTCCTGTCTTTACCTCGACAAGGGCGGGCAGCTTCGGCAGGTCGCGGTCGAGGATCTGGCGCGGCATGCCGAGGGGGTGATCTGCCTGACCGGCGGGCCGGATGGCCCCTTGGGGCGGTTTCTGCGGCAGGGGCAAGAGGCCAAGGCGCGGGCGCTGTTGCAACGGCTGGCGGCGATTTACCCGGACCGGCTGTATGTCGAACTTCAGCGTCATCCCGGCGAAGGCGGGCGCCTGCCCGAGGCCGAGGCACAGAGCGAACGGGGCCATATCGAGATGGCCTATGACATGGGCCTGCCCTTGGTCGCCACCAACGATGTCTATTTCCCCAAGGCCGAGATGTATGAGGCGCATGACGCGCTGATCTGCATTGCCGAGGGCGCCTATGTCGATCAGCAGCAGCCTCGCCGCCGCCTGACGCCGCAGCACTATTTCAAATCCGAAGCCGAAATGTGCGCGCTGTTCGCCGATCTGCCCGAGGCACTGGAGAATACGGTCGAAATCGCCCGCCGCTGTGCCTTTGCCGCCTATAAGCGCAAGCCGATCTTGCCGAAATTCGCTGATGATGAGGTCGAGGAACTGCGCCGTCAGGCATGGGAGGGGCTGGAGGCGCGTTTGGCCGTGATCCCGATGGCCGCCAGCCGCGAGGTCTATGAGGACCGGCTGCGCTTTGAACTCGACATCATCGAGAAGATGGGCTTTCCCGGCTATTTCCTGATCGTTGCCGATTTCATCAAATGGGCGAAGCAGCATGACATTCCGGTGGGGCCGGGGCGGGGCTCGGGCGCGGGGTCGCTTGTGGCCTATGTGCTGACGATCACCGACCTTGATCCCTTGCGCTATGCCCTTCTGTTTGAACGCTTTCTGAACCCCGAACGGGTGTCGATGCCCGACTTCGACATCGACTTCTGCATGGACCGCCGCGAAGAGGTGATCCGTTACGTGCAGGATCGTTATGGCCGCGACAAGGTGGGGCAGATCATCACCTTTGGCGCGCTCTTGTCCAAGATGGCGGTGCGCGATGTGGGCCGTGTCTTGCAGATGTCCTACGGGCAGGTGGACAAGCTGGCCAAGCTGATCCCGGTCGAGGGGGTCAAGCCGGTGTCCATCACCAAGGCTTTGGCCGATGAACCCCGCCTGCGCGAGGCCGCCAAGGAAGAGGTGGTGGGGCGCCTTCTGACCTATGCCGAGCAGGTCGAGGGGCTCTATCGCAGCGCCGGCACCCATGCGGCGGGTGTGGTGATCGGGGACCGCCCGCTGGATGCCTTGGTGCCGCTGTATCAGGACCCCCGCGCTGACATGCCCGCGACCCAGTTCAACATGAAATGGGTCGAGCAGGCGGGCCTTGTGAAATTCGACTTTCTGGGCCTGAAAACCCTGACCGTCATTCAGAATGCCATCAGCCTGATCCTGAAGGGCGGCCGCCCGCTGCATGTCGCGCAGGACGGGCGTAAACTTTACGACCCGCCCAAGGGTGCCGAGAATGACATCGGGCATATCCCGCTGGACGACAAGGCCACCTATGACCTTTACGCCGCCGCCAAAACGGTTGCCGTGTTTCAGGTGGAAAGCTCGGGCATGATGGATGCGCTGCGGCGCATGAAACCCACCTGTATCGAAGACATCGTGGCGCTTGTGGCGCTCTACCGTCCCGGCCCGATGGAAAACATCCCCACCTATTGCGAGGTGAAGAATGGGCTGCGTGAATTGGAATCACTGCACCCCACCATCGACCCGATCCTGAAAGAGACCCAAGGCATCATCGTCTATCAGGAACAGGTGATGCAGATCGCGCAGGTCATGGCGGGCTACAGCCTTGGCGGCGCCGACCTTCTGCGCCGCGCCA
>CALLZQ010000338.1 GCA_937858255.1 uncultured Tabrizicola sp. | reverse complement strand
ACCCGAACCTGCGCAGCCTGACCGCGCAGGTGAAATCGCGGTTGTTTCTGGCCCATGTCCGCGCCTCGACCGGAACGGCGACCAGCCGCAACAACTGCCATCCGTTCACTTGGGAAAACTGGTCGTTCATGCACAATGGCCAGATCGGCGGGTATGAGGGTTATCGGCGCGATGCTGACATGATGATCCCCGACCACCTCTATCCCCATCGCAAGGGCGCAACGGACAGTGAGGCGCTGTTTCTGGCGGCCGTGGCCGAAGGGCTGAACGATGAACCCGCCGCCGCGATGGAGCGGGCGGCGGCACGGATGATCCGGCTGTCGCGGGAAAAGGGCTGCGCGCCACATCTGCGGATGACGGCGGCCCTGTCCGATGGCCATCGGCTTTATGCCATGCGCTATGCCACGGATGACGCGGCGCCCACGCTGTTCTACCGCTGGTCAGACACACGCGGTGGCTGGGCCGTGGTCTCGGAGCCCTTGGAGAGCGGCGAGGGCGGCTGGATCGAAGTGCCCCCCTACAGCTTTTGCACCTTTGGCCCCGAGGGGGTGACGCGGGCCGATTTCCTGCCCTGCCGTCTGGCCGCCGCCGCCTGAACTTGCAGTGATCCTTTCGCGCCTATAGGCTGGGCGGGGGGAGAGGCTTCACGATGACATCCAGACGCGCCTGGCAACTGCTCTGGGGGGCGGCCGCGCTTGCGGCGCTGTTGTCGGCGCTGGCGGGCGTGGTCGAGTATCGCCGGACGCTGACGCAGACGCTGGACGATACCGCGCGCCGGGCCGAGAATGTGTTGCAACTGGCCGCCTCCAGCCTGCAAGGCCAGCTTGACCGGTTTGAACGCCTGCCGGCGCTGATCGCCGATCAGCCGGTGGTGCAGCGCCTTGCCGCCAATCCGCGCGACCCGGGGCTGGTGGCCGATGCCAATCAGTATCTCGCGCGGATTCAGGCGCAGCTCGATGCCTCGGATGTCTATCTGATGGATCGGACGGGGCTGACGCTCGCCGCGTCCAACCACCTGCGCGAGACCTCTTTTGTGGGGGGGAATTTTGCCTTCCGTCCCTATTTCTACGATGCCATCCGGGGCGGGACGGGTCGGTTCTACGCGCTTGGCACCACCAGCCGCAAGCGCGGGTATTACTTTGGCGCACCGGTGCATCTGGGCGATGAGATCGCCGGGGTGCTGGTGTTCAAGATCGACCTCGACGCCATCGAACAGACCTGGCAAGGCGGCGATTTCGCGGTGCTGGTGACAGACCCGGACGGGGTGGTGTTTCTCTCCAGCCGGGCCGACTGGCTGTTTCAGGCGCTGCGACCGCTGACCGATGCGGCCAAGGCGCGGATTGCCGCGACCCGTCGCTATGCCGATGCCCATGTCGGGTTGTTGTCGCTCAGCGATGAGCGGTATCGCGAGGGTCATCACCTGTTGTCGATCGCGGGTGAGGGCGGGCGTGCCGAATATTTGCAACGCGACCTGCCGATGCTGGCGGCAAGCTGGCAGGTGCATGTGCTGATTGACACCGCCCCGGCGCGGCGTGAGGCGTGGAATACGGCGATTGTCGCGGTGCTGTCGGTGGGGGTGCTGGCGCTGGTCGGGCTGGTGCTGTGGCAACGCCGGATCCGGCTGGCGGAGCGATTGCAGTTGCAGGCCGAGGCGCGGGCCGATCTGGAGCGCCGGGTCGATGAGCGCACCGCCGAATTGCGCCAGGCACAGGCCGATCTGGTGCAGGCGGGTAAGCTGGCAGCGCCTGGCCCGGAGGGGGCCGCACCCCGCCCCGAGGTTCATCAGCCACCGGCCGCCGCCGGGGGCCAAGCCCGCAAAACGGGGGGGCGGATA
>CALLZQ010000337.1 GCA_937858255.1 uncultured Tabrizicola sp. | reverse complement strand
TGGCCGAGGCCGCCAGCCGCCACCGCTCGGATCCGCCGCAGATCCCGCCGACCGCCGGGGCGCAGCTTGCCGCGCGCGACTGGCCGGGCAATGTGCGGGAGTTGCGCAACGCCGCCGACCGCTATGCCCTTGGACTGGGAGAGGGGTTAAGTGCCGAAGAGCCGCCCAGCCGTCTGGCCGAACGGGTGGCCGAATTTGAACGGCGCGAGATCGAGGCGGCTTTGGCAGCCCATCGTGGCAATCTCAAACCAAGAGATGAGATCCAGCCGGGAAAAAGGCGGGTCGCGCAAGACGCTGTGGGAAAAGATGCAGAAACACGGGTTCGACAAATCGCAATTCGGCAATCCGAACGAAGGAGAGGGGGAATAGGTAACATTTCCCCCCCTGCTTTCTGCCCCGATGTTACGAAATCCACCCATCGCCGCCTGCCCCCCTGCATTTGATGGCGCTAACGCCTTTTGCGGCGGTTGTCGGGCTGGCTGAGGACGGCTTTGCTGATAGCAGCTATCCGGGGGCGGAGGGCCCCCGAGGCGCCTATCAAACGGGAGGACATATGTTCATCAAGACCTTCACCGCCGCCGCCGTGGCGGCTGTCATGGCGACTGCCGCTATCGCGCAGGACAAGACCGGCTGGCCCGGCGAAATGACCATCGGCACGGCGTCGCAGGGCGGCACCTATTTCGTCTATGGCAACGGCTTTGCCGGCTATATCTCGGAAGCGCTCGGCCTGAATGCCACCGGTGAAGTCACCGGCGGCCCGGTGCAGAACGTGACCTTGGTGCAGACCGGCGATCACCTGATGGGCCTTGTCACCATGGGGCCGGCCTATGATGCCTGGAATGGCAAGTCGGAACTGGCACCGGGGCTGGAACATAAGGATGTCCGCGCGCTGTTCCCGATGTATCAGACGCCGTTTCAGGTCATCGCGCTGAAATCTTCGGGTATCACCTCGGTCTCCGATCTGGCCGGCAAGCGCGTTTCGGTCGGCCCCGCCGGCGGTA
>CALLZQ010000336.1 GCA_937858255.1 uncultured Tabrizicola sp. | reverse complement strand
CTGGGTGATCGAGACGCTGATGCTGTTGGCGGCGGGCGAAGAGGTGGCGGTGGATGGCCTTGGCCGCCCCCGCCTTTATGCCGATCACCTTGTCCACCACGGCTGCCCCAAGAATGAATTCTATGAATACAAGGCCAGCGCCCGCAGCCTGTCGGAGATGGGCTGCATGATGGAAAACCTGGGATGTATCGGCACGCAGGCCGTGGGGGATTGCAACTTTCGCCCCTGGAATGGCGAGGGGTCCTGCACCAAGGGCGGCTACCCTTGTATCAACTGCACCGCGCCGGAATTCGAGGATCCGCGCCACGCTTTCACCGAAACGCCCAAGGTCGCGGGCATTCCCGTGGGCCTGCCCACCGACATGCCCAAGGCCTGGTTCATGGCGCTGGCCTCGCTCTCCAAGGCCGCAACGCCCGACCGCATCGCCCGCAATGCCGTGGCCGATCACGTCACCGTGCCCCCCACCCTGCGCAAACCCCGATGACAGACAGCAGGAACACGAAACCCGCGCGTCTGCCCACCCGGTTGGTCGTCGGCCCCTTCAACCGGGTCGAGGGCGATCTGGAGGTGACGCTGGACATCCGCGACGGCCATGTGGCCGAAGCACGAGTGAATGCCCCGCTCTACCGGGGGTTTGAGCGGATGCTCGCGGGCCGCGATCCGCGCGATGCGCTGACCATCACGCCGCGCATTTGCGGTATCTGCTCGATCAGCCAGTCAACGGCTGCGGCGCTCGCACTGGGTGGGGCCATGGGGCTGCGCCCGACGCCCGAGGGCGCCGCCATGGCCGCGCTGATCCATGCGGTCGAGAACGTGGCTGACCATCTGACCCATTTCCATCTGTTCTTCATGCCCGATTTTGCCCGCCCGGTTTATACGGGCCGGGACTGGCATCCCGCGGTGGTCGCGCGGTTCACCGCCATGGAGGGGGGTGCGGCGCGGCAGGCCATCGCGGCGCGGGCGGAACTCTTGCATGTGATGGGGATGCTGGCCGGCAAGTGGCCGCATACGCTGGCGATCCAGCCCGGCGGCGTCACCCGCGCGCCGGGGGCGCGGGAAAAGGTGCGGCTTGGCGCCATGCTGCGCGCCTTTCGCCGCTATCTCGAAGAAGTGCTCTTCGGCGCCCCGCTGGGGGATTTCGTGGCCGTGACCGATGAGGCCGGGCTGCTGGCCTGGCCGCATGGGGACGTTGCGCTCTTCACCCGGATTGCCGCTGACCTTGATCTGGCGGGCTTGGGTGCGGGGCCGGGGCGCTACCTCAGCTTTGGCGCCTATCCGCTTGAAACCGGGCCGGTTTTCGCGCGGGGGATATGGGAGGGCGAAAGACGCGCCGTCGATACCGCGCACATCCTCGAAGACCCGGCCCATGCCTGGATGCTGGGCGGCGCCCTGCACCCGAGTGAGGGCCGGACCGAACCGGATGAGGCGATGCGCGACACCGCCTATAGCTGGTGCAAGGCCCCGCGTCTGGCCGGGCAGACGGTCGAGGTCGGCGCCATCGCCCGGCAGGTGGTCGATGGCCACCCGCTTGCCCTGTCGCTCGCCCGGCGCGGCGGGGTACTGGCGCGGATCGGCGGGCGGCTCTTGGAGGTCGCGCGCACGCAAGCGGTGATGGAGGCGCTGGTCGCCGGCATCCGCCCCGGCGCCGCCTATATGGCGCAAGGCACCCTGCCGCGTGAGGGGCGTGGTGAGGGGCTGTGCGAGGCTGCGCGCGGCGCGCTTGGCCATTGGCTGCGGATCGAGAGCGGGCGCATCGCCAGCTATCAGATCATCGCGCCGACGACGTGGAATTTCAGCCCGCGCGATGCCACAGGCACCCCCGGCCCGCTGGAACAGGCGCTGGTCGGCCTGCGGGCCGAGGGGCCGCAGCCGATTGCCGTTCAGCATGTGGTGCGCAGCTTTGACCCCTGCATGGTCTGTACGGTGCATTGATGGGGGGGGCGCCGGACCGTCTGGTGATCCGGGTGCGCGGGCAGGTGCAGGGCGTGGGCTTTCGCCCCTATATCTGGCAACTCGCCCGCGCCCATGACCTGCGCGGCCGCGTGTTGAACGATGCCGAGGGCGTGCTGATCGAGGCTGAGGGCGCGGACCTGCCCGCCTTTGTCGCCGCGATCCGGCCCGGGGCGCCGCCGCTGTCACGCATTGATGCCATTGAGACGGCGCCGCTGACTGGCCCGCCCCTGCCCCCCGGTTTCACCATCGCCGCCAGCGGCGGCAAGGGGGCCGAGCCGCGCGTCACACCCGATGCCGCCACCTGCCCCGCCTGCCGGGAAGAGGTCTTTTCACCCGGGCGGCGGCAGGGTTATGCCTTTGCCAATTGCACGCAGTGCGGGCCGCGCTTCACCATCCTGAACGCCCTGCCCTATGACCGCGTCCAGACCACGATGGCGCCCTTTACGCTTTGCCCCGATTGCCGGGCGGAATATGACGACCCCGCCGACCGCCGCTTTCACGCCCAGCCCATTGCCTGCCCCGTCTGCGGGCCCCGCCTCTGGCTGGAGGTCTCGGGGGCAGAAGTCACGGGCGATGCCATCGCCATTGCCGCCGCGCGGCTGCTGGACGGCGACATTCTGGCGATCAAGGGGCTGGGCGGCTTTCACCTTGCCTGCGATGCGACCAACCCCGCGGCCATTGCCCGGCTGCGCGCGCGCAAACGCCGCCCGACCAAGCCCTTTGCCCTGATGGCGCGCGAGGCCGACCTGCCCGCCATCGCCCGGGTGGACGCGGCCGCGTGGGAGGCGTTGCGCGGCCCTGCCGCCCCCATTGTCCTCATGCCGCATCGCGGTACTTTGCCCGCGGCGCTGGCACCGGGCCTTGACCAATTGGGGGTGATGCTGCCCGCCACCCCCCTGCACCATCTGCTGCTGGAGGCCGTCGCACGCCCCTTGGTGATGACCAGCGGCAACCTTTCGGGTGAGCCGCAGGTGATCGGCAATGCCGAGGCGCGGGACAAGCTGGCGCCCTTTGCCGATGCCTTTGTCATGCATGACCGTGACATTGCGCGGCGGCTGGATGACTCGGTCCTGCGTGCCACGCCCCCGATGGTGCTGCGCCGGGCGCGTGGGCTGGTGCCGGGGACGCTGCCGCTGCCGCCGGGGTTTGCGGGGGCGCCGCAGGTCGTGGCCTATGGCGGGCAGATGAAGGCGGCGCTCTGCCTGATCAAGAACGGCCAGGCGCTGCTGGGTCATCACCTGGGCGAGTTGGATGAGGCGCTGACCTGGGATGCCTTTCTTCAGGCCGATGCCGATTATGCGGCGCTGTTCGATCACCGGCCAGCGGTGGTGGCGGTCGATCTGCACCCCGATTTCCGGGCCAGCCGCCATGGCGCCGAACGGGCCGAAGGCGCGGGGCTGCGGCTGGAACCGGTGCAGCACCACCATGCCCCTCTGGCCACCTGTCTGGCCGAAAACCTCTGGCCGCGAGACGGGGGGCCGGCGGCGGGGGTCATCCTCCCGCCCACCCCGGTCACCGGCAACCGCCGCGAGACGATGATCACCGCCGCCCTCGGGCGCTGATGCGGCTGGAGCAGGCGGGGTTGGGGGATTGGGCCGATACGCTGTTCCCCACCGCCCCGCGCGATCTGGCGCGGCAGGCGGCGGCGCGGGGGATCAATGCGCCGCTGTCCTCCAGCGCCGGGCGCCTCTTTGATGCGGTGGCTGCCTGTCTGGGCCTCTGCCCCGACCGGCAGGGCTATGAGGGCGGCGCGGGCGATCGGGTGGCGGGGCCTTGCCGGGCCCCCGCC
>CALLZQ010000335.1 GCA_937858255.1 uncultured Tabrizicola sp. | reverse complement strand
CGGCGTGTCGAATTTCCGCCCTTGGGATGTCCGCCTGCTGCAATCGGCCATGCAGACCCGGCTGGCCACCAATCAGATCGAACTGTCGCTGGCCTGTCACGCCCCCCTGACCAATGGCGATGTCGCCTTTCATCAGGAACGTGCCATCCCGCTGATGGCCTGGAGCCCGCTGGCCGGTGGCAGCCTGCTTTCGGGCGCGCAGGCGCCGCTGCGCGCGGCGCTGCACCCGATCGGCGCCGAGCAGGGGGTTGGCTGGTCCGCCGTCGCCATCGCCTGGCTGTTGCACCACCCCGCAGGGGTCTTGCCGGTGCTGGGTACCAATGCGCTGGATCGCATCACCCGAATTTCTCAGGCGATGCGCGTCAGGATGGATCGTCAGACCTGGTTCGAGCTCTACACTCATGCCATCGGACATGAGGTGCCCTGATGGCAGACGGAGCGACAATGGCAGAAATGGTGTTCAACCCCCAAGGCAATGCCCGCGCCTTTCGCGATGCGCTTGGCCAGTTTGCCACCGGTGTGACGGTGGTAACGATTGATGCGCCCGAGGGGCCGATGGGTTTTACTGCCAACAGCTTTGCCGCCGTATCGCTCGACCCGCCGCTGGTGCTGTGGTCGCCCGCGAAATCCTCGACCCGATTCGCCCATTTCGCGGCAGCACGGCATTATGCCATTCATATTCTGGACCGCGCCCATGGTGACTGGCTGACGCGGTTCGCCCGGGGGGGTGCCGGCTTCCACGGGTTGAGCCATGAGATCAGCCCCGAGGGCGTGCCGCTGATCCATGGCGCCTTGGCCCGTTTCGAATGTGCCCAACACGCGACCCATGACGGGGGTGATCACCTGATCGTCGTCGGCCATGTTCTGCGGGCCGCCAGCCGCGAGGGAGAGCCGCTGGTGTTTGCCCAAGGTCGCTACGGATGCTTTGCCCCGACGCCGTGACGGCGCCGGACAAAAACCCCCGCATAATGCGGGCGTGATGACGAGGGAGGGAAGCACCGATGGGTGCGCTGCTCGGACCAGCAAGGGTTCTGGGAAGAACCAACGCCGCGCTGCTGGCCGCCGGTCGCGCGCTTGGCGCGCTTTGCATGGCCGCAATGGTCGTCATCATTCTGGTTCAGGTGTTCTGGCGCTATGTGCTGAACAACGCCCTGCCCTGGCCCGAAGAGGCCGCGCGCTTTCTGATGCTCTGGGCGACCGGGCTGATGGCGGCCACCGCCTTTCGGCGCGGCGGCTTCGTCTCGATCGAGCTGTTCGTGCGGATGCTGCCGCAACGGGCAGGGGCGATACTGGCGCTGGTGCTGCTGGGCCTGTCGCTGGCGGTGCTGTGGATCGGCATCGGCATCGCCTGGAAAGAGGTGACGGGTCTGGGCGGACGGTTTGAGATGGATGCGCTACGCTATCTCGCGGCCTGGGATCTGTCGGTCTGGGTCAAGGTGCCCCGGGCGGCGCAAATGGCCTCAATGCTGGTGGGGTTGGGTCTGTTGATCCTCGTCTGTGTCGAACTGATCCTGCGCAATCTGGTGGTTCTGACCGGCGGTGGCGACCGCCTGCCCCAGATCGCCGGCGCCGTCTCGCTGGGGGCCGAATGATGCTGAGCTTTTTCCTGCCGCTCTTCCTGGTCTTTCTGTTTCTGGGCCTGCCGGTGTTCTTCGGCCTGATCGCCGCGCCGGGCCTCTTGCTCTGGCTGAACGGGCAAGAGCGGGACATCATCCTTCTCTACCGCAATGTCTACAACGGCATGGACAGCTTTCCGCTGATGGCCATTCCATTCTTCATGATGGCGGGCGAGGTGATGAACCGCTCGAACATCACGCTGCGGCTGGTCGAGTTCTCTCAGGCGATGATGGGGCATCTGCGGGGTGGGCTGGCACATGTCAACGTCTTGTCCTCGATGCTGTTTGCGGGCCTGTCCGGCTCGGCCGTCGCCGATGTGTCGGCCTTGGGATCGATGCTGATCCCGGCGATGGAAAACGCGGGGCTATCCCCGCCGCTTTGCCGCCGCGATCACCGCCGCCGCCTCGACCATCGGGCCGATCATCCCGCCCTCGGGCATCATGATCATCTATGCCTATGTGATGGGCGAGAGTGTCGCAGCCCTGTTTCTGGCCGGAATCGTGCCCGGGGTGCTGATCGGTGTCTCTCTGATGGCGGTGATCGCGCTTATGGCCGACCGTTATGACCTGCCGCCCGCGACCCGCCGCGCCACCTGGCCCGAGCGGGGACAGGCGAGCCTGCGGGCGATCTGGCCGCTGATGACGCCAGTGATCATTCTGGGCGGGATTCTGGGCGGGGTGTTTACCCCGACCGAAGCCGCCGGGATCGCGGTCGGTTATGCGATGTTCATCGGTCTTTTCGTCATGCGCACCCTGCACCTGACCGACCTGCCGGATATCCTGATCCGCTCGGGCATCACCTCGGCGGTGGTGCTGCTCTTGGTCGGGGCCGCGATGGCGTTCAAGACCGTGGCCAGCCTTGCCCATACGCCCGAGACGCTGGCAGGCTTTATCCTTGGCCTGTCGGACAATCCCTATGTGCTGCTGTTCCTGATCAATATCCTGTTGTTCATCGTCGGGATGTTTCTGGATGCGGGGCCGGCGATCATCATCCTTGGCCCGATCCTTGGCCCGATCTTTGCCGAACTGGGCGTCAACTCGGTGCATTTCGCCATCATCATGGCGGTGAACCTGACCGTTGGGCTGCTGACGCCACCGATGGGGCTGGTGCTGTTTGTAACCTCTTCGGTTTCGGGCCTTAGGGTCGAGACCATTGCCCGCGCGACCCTGCCGTTTCTGGCGGTCGAGGTCGCCGTGATCTTCTTGCTGACCTATTTCCCCGCGCTGACGCTGACGGTGCCGCGTCTGTTCGGGTTCGTACCGTGATCTTCAGATAATCAAAGGGAGGAAACCAATGCTGAAGAAAACCCTCAAGTCGCTGGTTCTGGCGACGGCGCTTGCCGGTGCGGCAGGGGCGGCCTTTGCCGCCGACATCACCCTTCGCGCCACCGCAAATTCGAACGAGAATGACGAAGACTACGACGGCCTCGTTGTCTTCAAAAACTATGTCGAGAATGCCTCGAACGGTGCCATCGCCGTCGAGATCTTCATGGGCACCCAGATCTGCGCCAAGCCCGATGAATGCATGGCCGGCGTCTCGGATGGCTCGATCGACCTTTATATCTCGACCTCGGGCGGGGCGGCAGGGCTGTTCCCCTATGTGCAGGTCCTCGACCTGCCCTATCTGATGAGCGATGACCGCGTGGCCGAGCATGTGCTGACCGGCGATTTCACCCGGATGCTGCGCAAGATGGCGCTTGCCGACAGCGGCGATACCATCCGCCTGATGACCATCGGCAACACCGGCGGTTGGCGCAATTATGCCAACACCAAAAAGCGCATCGCCGCCCCGGGCGATCTGGCCGGGATGAAGATGCGGACGGTGCCGGCCGATCTGCCGCAGACGCTGGCCACCACCCTTGGCGCCTCGCCCACGCCGATTCCGTGGCCGGAACTGTTCACCTCGCTGCAAACCGGCGTGGTCGAGGGCACCGCAAACGGCATCACCGACATCATGTCAATGAAGTTCACCGATGCCGGCATCAAGTACATCACCCTTGACGGTCACAGCTACATGGGCGCCTTCTGGTGGATGAACAACGCCCGGTTTACCGGCATGACCGACGCGCAAAAGCAGGTGGTGCTGGACGGTTTTGCAGCCCTGCAACAGGCCACCTTCGCCTCGCCCAAGCGCAAGGAAATTCAGGCCTATGCCGATTTCAAGGCGGCGGGGGGTGAAATCTATGTGCCGACCGCCGAAGAGAAAGCGGCATTCAAGGCCGCGGTCGCGCCGGTGTTCGACTGGTTCAAGGCCAATGTGAAGGGCGGCCCCGAGGTGCTTGACGCCTTCATGGCGGCGGCGGCCGATGCCGAGGCGGCCATCGCGGCCGAGCGTGGCGCCGATATGAACTGACCTGTCCGTCAGGCAAACGAAAACGCCCGGGGGAACCCGGGCGTTTTCATATCTGCTGCCCGCGCTGCGTGTCAGAACAGCCCGGCATCCTTGGCCAGAATCGCCGCTTGCGTCCGGTTCGCCGCGCCGATCTTGCGGTACAGCGTCTTGACATGCAGCTTGACCGTCGGCTCCATCAGATCGAGGTCACGGGCAATTTCCTTATTCGACTTGCCCTCACACAGCCCCTGCAACACCTGCAATTCACGGCGCGACAGCTTTTCGGCCAGCGGGTTGTTCGAGACATCATCCTGCGCCTGCGTCATGAAATCGAGCGGCGCATATTGCTCGCCCATCGCCATGAACCGCACCGCATTCGCCAGCGATTTGGCCGGCAGGGTCTTGGGCAGGAAACCGGCGGCCCCCAGACTCAGCGCCTGTTCCGCAATGTCGCGCGGCGCGATCCCCGACATCAACGCCACCCGCGTGGCCCCGCGTTCCCCCAGCGCCTTTTTCAGCCCCTCAAGCCCATTCATGCCGGGCATGCCAAAGTCGAGCAGCACCAGATCGAACGGCCCCGAGCGGCGCACCTCTTCCAACGCGGAAGGCAGGTCCTTGACCGACTGCGCCTCGATGCCCTGACTCTCGAGGAACAGAACCAGCGTGTCCCTGAGCAGGTCGTGATCATCGGCAATCAGGATACGCATATGAATATTTCCCTTCAATTATGACGTGAGATTAACGCGGAAATTGCCGCATTCACAAGCTTTTCTGGCGCAACCGGCTTGCCGATGACGGCATGAAACAATGGCGCGCTTTGCTCACTGGCGGCGCGGTCACGGCGGCGCCAGTCGGTCAGGGCGGTGATCAGGATCACCGGCAGCTCTGGTCGCATCTGGCGGATACGACGCGACAGATCGGCACCGGTCAGCCCGCCCATATCGAAATCGGTGATCACCAGATCAAAGGCCGCAGGATCTTCGGCCAGAACCTCCAGCGCGGCTTCGGGATCCGAGGTGGGCGCAACCTCGGCACCGGCGCGTTCCAGAACAGCGGCCAGCACCTCAAGCACTTCTTCAACGTCATCGACCACCATGATCGATTTGCCGGCCAGCGGCGCGCCCCCGGAAACCGGAGCAGCAGACGTAAGCCGGCCCTCCTCCCCACCGCTTTCGCCGGCGAGGACAGCAGGCTGTTCGTCTTGCTGCGGCAAGGGCAGGAACACCCGGAATTCTGCCCCGCCAAGATCGCTGCGATGCAGGCGAACCACCCCGCCCATTCCCTGAATCACGCTGGAGACGATGGCCAGACCCAGCCCCGTGCCCTTATCCCCCTTGGTCGAGAAATAGGGGGTAAAAATCGTCTGCGCCTGATCCTCGGCAATCCCGTCGCCACTGTCTGAGACGCAAAGGCTGGCATAGTGCCGTGCCGGATCGAACTGGCCGACCTGCGCCATCGGCAGCTCGGCCTCAAGCTCGGCCCCAGCAGCCCGGCACAGCGACAGGCGGATGTCCATCGGATGGTCTGAGCGTTCGCGGGCAAACAGCGCATCCCGGGCATTCACCCCAAGGTTCAGGATGACCTGCAACAGATCGGTCGGCTCGATATCCGCTTCGATCGTGTCTTGGTCTGCCACCAGCATCAACCGCATCGACCGGGGCAAGGCGGGGCGCAGCAGTTCTGCCGCTTCGGTCAACACCGGCGCCAGCGGCAGCCGCTGAAACTCCCTCGACCTAGTGCCCAGTGCCAGCAGCTTGCGGACCATCCCCTCTGCACGACCGGCGGATTTGAGAATCCGCTCGGCATGGGCGCGGACCGGCATCGTCACGGCGGCCTCATCCTTGATCAGCAGGGCCGAGCCAGAGATGGCCGCGATCAGATTGTTGAAATCATGCGCCAGACCCGCAGCAAGCTGGCCAATCACCTCTCGCCGCTGGGCAAGTTGCAATTCTTCGCGCAGCTTGAGCCGTTCTTGCTCATGGCGGAACTCATCGGTCAGGTCGCGCACCACCCAGACCATCGCCCCATCCTGCCGCAGGGTCAGGCTGATCTCGACCTGCAACGAAGGGCCCCTTTCCCTGGCCAGATCGAGCAGGCCGCGCCAATGCGGTGTTCCTGATTGCAGCACCGGCTCTGCCTCATCGCGGATCCGCGCGGCGGCCTCATCGCCCAAGACGGCCCGCCACTCCATATCGGGCGGCAAATCCCCGGCAATGCCGACCTGCGACAGAAACGCCTTGTTCGCATAGAGCAGCTTGCCATCGGGCGCCGAGATCGCCATCCCGTCATGGGCGGCATCCATCGCCGCCTGACGGTCCGAACGGGCCAGCGCGGCGGCACGCTTCAACTCGGTAATATCGACGCGCAACCCGACCCAACCGCCATCTGGCGTCGCCCGATCCACCGACCGGATCCACCGGCCATCCGACAACTGAACCTCGGCGGTGCCCGAGTTGCGCGCAAGCATCATCCGGTCCGCCAGCCATTGTTCTTCGTCCCCCTTGGCCGAGGCATAGACCCCCAGTTCGACCCCGCGCCTGAGGATATCCTTCAGCGCCACGCCGGGCCGGATCACATCGGCAAGTTCGGGCAGGATTTCCTTGTAATGCTGGTTGCACAGGACCAGCACACCCTCTTTGTCAAAGACCACAAAGCCATCTTCCAATGCGTTGACCGCCGCGATCAGACGCGCCCGCGCCTCTTCGGCCTGGGTCGCAGCGGCGGCGAGGGCGGCCTCTTGCTCGCGGCGCTGAGTGATATCGGCCAAGACGCCGATATAGCCCGAGATGGCCCCCTGCGCGTCGCGGATCGGCTGAATGTCATTGGCCACCCAGAGTTTGCGGCCCGCGCGCGTGACCAGAACCGTTTCCGCCTGAACCGCCAGCCCCGCTGCAAGCTGGCTGCGTATGTCGCCGGTCAATGCGCCGTTCGCGGGGATCGCATCGAGAAAATCGCCGGGCACCCGGCCGATCACCTCATGCAATTGCCAGCCGGTGACGCGCTCAAATGAGGTATTGACCCATGTCACCCTGCGCTCGGCATCGGTCATCACCACCAGATTCTGCGTGCGCTTGGCCACCTCGCCCAGACGGGTGATTTCCTGCGCTTGCGTTACCTCTCGCGTCACATCCCGCAGGATAAGGATGGTGACACCCTGCTGGGAAAGCCGCCCCTTGATCCCGGGTTCGCGCCGAACGCCGATCGCCTTGACCCAGCGCAGATCGCCATCGCCGACATCGTGCAGGAAGGGCGCACTTTCGACGCGGGCAGTGGTGGCAAGCTGGGCCAGCAGGGCGCGTGCCGCTGCGGCAACCTCGGTCGAGACCGCCTCTTCCAGCGTCTGACCGATCAGCCGATCACCGATCCGGGCAAGTACAGGGTTTTCCTGCGAATAATGCGCGACGAACCGGCCCGACCCATCCAGTTCAACCACCAGATCCGGCAGGGCCGACAGGGTCGATTGCAGGCGCATCCGCTCGACCTGCACCGCATCGCGGGCGACGTTATGCTGTTCGGCTGTGCGCCGTTGCAACAGGGCCGCGCCGATGGCATGCGCCATGGATTGCAACAAATGTATCTCGCCCGGCAGGAAAAAGCCGTGCGGAACCTCACGGAATTCGATGCAGAGCATCCCCGCCAGCTTGTCGCCCTCACGGATCGGGCAGATCACAACGGCCTGGGTCGCATCGGGCAGGCTGGCAAAGGGACAACCGCTGCCCACCACCCGCGACCAGCAAAGCGGTACCCCCTCGGCCAGGCGGGCCACGGCCTGCGAATCGAGCCTTTCCCAAAACCCTTTGCTATCCTGCATCAACGGGCCGATGGCCGGGCTGGACCAGCCATGCGTGACCTTGGTCTGGCCGTTTTCCGCGCGCTCGACGATGACCGCCCGGTCGGCGCCGCTTTGCGCGCAAAGGAAAGTCATCGCTTCAAGGATAACGCCGTCGAGCCGCCCCCAGCCTGCCCCCAGAACCGCGTTGATCTGGTTCAGCGCCAAAGCCTGCGTCCGGGTCAGCCGGCTCATCGCCAGTGAGACCACATGCAGCGGACGATCCGCCTCTTCCGACGAACGCAGATCCAGCGCCTCGGGCGGGTGCCCGTCGATCAGACTACTCAGATGTGCCGCCCTTTCGGCCAGTGTCAGACTGAGCAGCGGATGCAGCACCGCGCGCAGCAAGGTTTCGGCCCGCGCCAGCAACACATCATCATCCGCGCCCGCCGGCCCGCCCTCGGCAAAGAAGATCAAGAGCGCCAGCAGCGGATGGCCGGGGCGGCGCAGCGGGCAGATCATCGCCCGCACCAGCCACGGCAGGCCGGGCGCAGGGGAAAGGCTTTGCCGGGTCACAAACTGCGGATGGGTCAGATCGGCAGGGGCAAGGCGAAAGACCTGCTCGCCGGGTAAGACATGCCCGGCCTGTGCGACCAACCGTGCCGGCGCGTCGGGCAGATCGGGCACGGCGATGGCGGCCCCCGTGCCGCCCAGCATCGCATGGCCCAGCGCTGCCACCCTGCCCAGCGCCAACGTCAGCGTCGGCTCTGCCGCAACAGCCTCGATGGCGGACAGCAGGGCCTGCGCATCAAAATGCGCCCCAGCTTGCCTGCGATCTGAACCTGATTGCGAAATTGCGGCCTCCATCGGCGTCTCCTGCCCCGACTGACGCATGGCAAGGTCATGCCAAAGTCATTGCGGATGGCCGAAAGGGTATACCTGACCCTAGCCCTTGGTCGCCTGAGCGTTCGGCTACCCGACCGATCCAAACGGATAGGTAGACGCGGCTTTTGGCACGCGGCCTCGCCATATGCGTGCAAGCCCCGGGGGCAAAGACGCGGTAAACATGGAAAAGACACAATCTTGCCAGAATCGAGGTCCCGATGCCGGCCGCCGAGATCAGAACCCGCCCTACTGCCCCTGCGGCGCAGCTCATCCGCCGTAGTCTGGATGAGGAAATGTGGCAAAAGCTGGACCGAAAGCTGGCCGAACGCGAGGCTGACGCAAAGGCCGGGCACCGCACGATGTCCGATGGCTGGATGGCCCGCATTGCCCGCGGCATGGGGCTGCGCCGGGATTAAGCAAGGATCGGCGCGGACGCCGCGCTCAGACCGGAATGTTGTCGATCAGCCGCACCCCGTCCAGCCAGGCTGCGGCCAGCATCCGCCGGGGCCGCGCCGGATCGTCCGACGGCATCAGCGTCTCGGCGTCGCGCAATTCGATATATTCCACCCGGTCGAACCCGGCGGCGCGGATCTTTTCGGCCGCCTCGCGGATCGCCATCCGGTCGGACTGACCGGCGCGGATATCCTCGGCGGCCGTCGTGATGGCGGTGTAAAGCACCGAGGCAATCCCCCGCCCCGCCACGGTCAGGCGCACATTGCGCGACGACATCGCCAGCCCGTCGGCCTCGCGGATCGTCTCACATCCGACGATATGAACCGGAATGTTCAGATCGCGCACCAACCGCTGCACCACCTGCAACTGCTGCCAGTCTTTTTGGCCGAAATAGCCACGGTCGGCCATGGTCATGCCAAAGAGCTTGGACACCACCGTTGCCACCCCGTCGAAATGGCCCGGACGCATCCGCCCCTCAAGCGGTTCAGACACACCGCCCACGGAAACCGTTGTGATAAACCCCTCGGGGTAGACCTCTTCGGGTTGGGGGGCAAAGATCAGATCGACCGGCACCGTCGCCAAGAGGGCGGCATCGGCCTCTTCGGTCCGGGGGTATTTCTTCAGATCGTCCGGGTTGTTGAATTGCTTGGGGTTCACGAAGATCGTGGTGATCACCCGCTCGCATTCCTTGCGGGCACGGCGGGCGAGGCTGAGGTGCCCCTCGTGCAGCGCGCCCATGGTCGGCACCACCCCGACCAGTTGCCCCGCGGCCTTCCAGCCGCGGACATGGCGGCGCAATTCCTCGACGGTGCGGACGATCACGGGCGCGCTCACGATTTTGCCTTTGCGGGAAGGGTATCGGGAAAGGAATGTTCTTCGGCCGGAAAGGCGCGTGCGCGCACCTCGGCGGCATAGTCGGCAATCGCCGCATCGGCGGCCTTGCCCAGTTCGGCATAACGCTTGACGAATTTCGGGCGGAAATCGGTGAACAGACCCAGCATGTCATCGACCACCAGCACCTGACCGTCACAGGCCTCGCCGGCGCCGATCCCGATGGTCGGAATCGTCAAAGCGGCAGTAATTTTCCCCGCCAGCCCCATCGGCACCTTTTCCAGCACGATGGAAAAGGCCCCCGCAGCCTCGCAGGCCTTGGCATCGGCCATGACCTTGGCGGCCTCTTCGGCCCGGCCCACGACCTTGTACCCGCCCAGCGTATTGACCGACTGCGGCGTCAGGCCGACATGGGCCATCACCGGCACCCCGCGCGCGGTCAGGTAGGCGATGGTTTCCGCCATGGTCTGCCCGCCCTCAAGCTTGACCGCAGGCGCGCCGGTTTCGGCCATCAGCCGTGCGGCATTGCGAAACGCCTGCTGCGGCCCCTCTTCGTAACTGCCAAAGGGCATGTCGATCACGGCCATCGCCCGGGTCAGGCCGCGCACGACGGCACGGCCATGGAGGATCATCATCTCCATGGTCACGCCCACGGTCGAGGGCATGCCGTGCAGCACCATTCCCAGACTGTCACCCACCAGCGCAATATCGCAATGCGGATCGACCAGCCGGGCCACCGGCGTCGTATAGGCGGTCAGCACCACCAGCGGCGCCCCACCCTTGCGGGCCTTGATATCGGGGGGAAGAACCGGACGGACAGGGGAAGTTGCGCTCATTCCTAGCTCTCCTCGCGTCAGAGTTTTCGCTCTGCCTGACATCAGTGCATCACTCGCATCGCTTGCGCAAGATTTTTGCGCTGCGCTGCGGCAAAAGGACGGGCCTTGACGCGACGCCCACGCCGGGGCCCTATCCGGCGACCCCGGCCCCACAGGAGGATGACATGGCCCTGACCCAACGCGTGACCCGTGACGGCTGCCAACCCGAGGTGGACCGCCCCGACCCGATGAAGGTTATCTCGGGCGATCCTGTCCACACCACCTGGAATCTCGAAGAGGCCGACGGTCTTTATTGCGGGATCTGGCAATCTACCCCCGGGAAATGGCGGGTGTCCTATGCCGAATGGGAATATGTGCATATCCTCGACGGCCATTCGATCCTGACCGGCAATGATGGCAGCGTGACCCATCTGCGCAAGGGAGATAGCTGGATCATCCGCCCCGGGTTCGAGGGGGTGTGGGAAGTCGTGGAAACCACGCTCAAGGACTATGTGATCCGCAGCTAGGCGCGCTTTTTGCGGCTGACCAGCGCGACGCCAGCCCCCGACATCGCCATGCCGACCCAGGCAAGGGGCGGCATGGCCTCGCCCAATATCGGCCAGGCGAAGAGCGCCGACATGGCCGGCACAAGGTAGAACAGCGAAGAGACGCGGCTGACCTCACCCGCACGGATCATGGCCAGCAGCAAGGACATGGCAAGGATCGAATTGCCGATGACCAGATAGGCCATGACCGCAATAAACTCGCCGTCCCATCGCAGCGCGACATCTTCGGTCATCAGCGCCAGCGGCACCGTGACCCCCGCCCCCACCGCATATTGGATCAGATTACTGATCACCGGATGGTGACTGACCCCGAAGCGCTTTTCATAAAGCGTGCCTGCCGTGATGCCGAACAGCGCCAGCACCGTCAGCGCGATCCCCGCCATCGGCTCGGCCCGCCCACCCCCGCGCGAGAGGGTGGCGATCAGCGCCCCCGCCCGACCCCGGCCGGGACCCGCCCCGACGCGGCGGTCCCCCCCCCCCGCCCCCC
>CALLZQ010000334.1 GCA_937858255.1 uncultured Tabrizicola sp. | reverse complement strand
ACCCCATAAAGCCCGGCAGCGCCGGGGCCGCAGGTGCGGCAGCCTCCGGCTCGGGCATCAGCGACGGCAGCTCCGGGGCCATCGCCATGACCGTTCCCGGCAGGGCCGGCTGTGGCACCGGTTGGGTGCCCACCGCCATCGCGGCCGTGTCGACACCCGCCATTTCATCGCGCTGCCCGAGGAGCAAGCCCTTGATTCCCATCGGATGACCGGCCACCGTCTGCGCCACCAGCGGCCCGCCGGCCACGCCCCGGTGATAGGCGGTGACAAGGATCGTGCGCTCATATTCCGTCAGTTGCCCGGTTGCCGGATAACCCAGCGTCGCCTGATAGCTGGAAATCGCCGACCGGCTCTTCGGGCCAATGGAACCGTCAGGCGTGCCCACCGGAAATCCAAAGAAGTTCAGTGCGGTCTGCACCTCGCGATTCTGTTCGCGCTGCGCCGAAGACACCGAGGATTTCGATGAAGATTTCGACGATTTGCGCGCCGTGCTGCTTTTGCGCTTTTGCTGATCCTTGGCGATGGCATGCCCGATGATCCCGCCGATCAGCGCCCCGGCGATAGCGTCCCCGGCATCCGCCTGCGCCTGACCCACCGGCCCGACAATCAGGCTTGCGGCAATACCTGCCGATGCAAGTGCCTTGAATTTCATTCGATCTCTCCCCAGAAACAAAACGACCCTGAATGGGAACAGCCTAACAGCTTTGACCCACACGCCTAGTGCCAAATACCAGACCAAAGGCCCCCCCGATGCCCGAATGGACCCTGCTGCCCGGCCTGTCAGATTATGCGGCCACCCTGACCGCGATGGAGGCGCGCGCCGAGGCGATCTCGCGGGGCGAGGCGACCGAGGCGATCTGGCTCTTGGAGCATCCGCCCCTCTATACCGCCGGCACCAGCGCGCGGCCCGAGGATCTGACCGACCCGGGCCGTTTCCCGGTGCATGAGGTCGGGCGCGGCGGGCAATATACCTATCACGGCCCCGGTCAGCGGGTGGTCTATGTCATGCTTGATGTCGGCGCACGCGGGCGCGATGTGCGCTGCTTTGTGCGCGCGATGGAAAACTGGGTGATCGCTGCCCTGGCCGAGTTCAATATTCGCGGCGAAATCCGGCCCGGCCGGGTCGGCGTCTGGGTCACGCGGCCAGATCGCCCCGCCAATGCCGATGGCACCCCCGCCGAGGACAAGATCGCCGCCATCGGCGTCAAGCTGCGCCGCTGGATCAGCTTTCACGGCATCTCGATCAATGTCGAGCCGGATCTGTCGCATTTTTCCGGCATCGTGCCCTGCGGTATCCGCGACCATGGCGTGACCAGTCTTGTCGATCTGGGGCTGCCCGTCACCATGGCGGATCTGGATAACGCGCTGCGGGCCACCTTTCCCCGGTTCTTCCCCGAGGGCGGGTTGCGCCCCGACGGGATGAATCCGCCTGCCTGCGCGCTGTAATCGCCTCAGCCTGCCGCGCGAATCACCCGCGCAAGCCGGGCAATTCCTTCATCGACTGCCGGCCCTTCGTTCAGCGAAAAGCTGAGGCGGATGGTATTCTCGCCCGAACCGTCGGCGAAAAACGCCCGACCGGGCACGAAGGCCACCCGCTCGGTCCGGATCGCCTGCGCCAAGAGTGCCGCCCCGTCCATGCCCTTGGGCAGGGTGATCCACACAAACATGCCGCCCTCGGGCCGCGTCCACTGAACGCCCTCTGGCATCTCGCGCTCCAGCGCGGTCAGCATCCGGTCGCGCCGCGCCCGATACGCCTCTCGCAGGCCCGCCACATGGTCGTCAAACACCCGCGCCGCCACATCGGCCACGGCCATCTGGTTCAGCGTCGGGCTATGCAAATCTGCCGCCTGCTTCATCAAGACCAGCTTGTTGATCACCGGACGCGCCGCACAGACCCAACCAATCCGCAGACCCGGCGCCAAGGTTTTCGAGAACGACCCGGAATAGATGGTCCGGCAGGCGTCAATGTCGCCCTTCCGCGCAATCTCCATCGCCAGGATCGGCTCAATCGGCGCACCATCGTAACGCAACGCCTGATAGGCAGCATCCTCGACAATTGCGATCTCCAGATCCTCGGCCAGCGCCAGCACCCGCTCACGCCCCGCACGATCAATCGTTTCCCCCGTCGGATTGGCAAAATCCACCGACAGATAGGCAAATTTCACCCGCCCCCCAGCCTTTGCCGCGGCATCGGCAAAATCCTCAGCCGACCGGTTTGACCCCGGATCAAGCCGGTCATAGCGCGGCTCATAAGCGTTGAAGGCCCCCAAAGCCCCCATATAGGTCGGCCAGTTGACCAGCACCGTATCGCCCGCGCCGATCATCAGCTTGCCCAGATAAT
>CALLZQ010000333.1 GCA_937858255.1 uncultured Tabrizicola sp. | reverse complement strand
TCGCGGCCGGCCTGACCACCAAACCGGCGGGCGTCTATAACAACTGGGGCTTTTCCAAGCTCTCGCGCGGCGATGCACCCGGGGCGGAAAAGCTGTTCATCCAGGCGCTGACCTTTGACCCGAACCTCTTCACCACCAAGAACAATCTCGTTCTCGCCCGCGGGGCGCAGCGCAAATATGAGCTGCCGGTGGTCAAGATGAGCCAGGCGGAAAAGGCGGAATTGCTCTACACGCTGGCACTTGCCGCCATCAAGCAAAACGATGTCAGCGTCGGCAAGCAACTCTTGCGCGAGGCAGTCGAAACCCATCCGCAGCATTTCGAGGCCGCGGCCCGCAGCCTCGCGGCACTTGAAGCATGACGCCCGGCACCGCTGTCGCCCTGTTGCCCTTCGCCCTGGCCATCGGCATCTGGGTCTCTTGGAGCGACATGAAATTCATGAAGATCCCGAACAAGGCGGTGATCGCGCTGGTGCTGGTCTGGCTGGTGCCGGGGCTGGCCTGTGTCGCCCTGACAGGTCTTGCGTTTCAGGCTTGGCTCTGGGGGCTTGCGCTTGGGGCCATCACGCTCGGGATTGGCTTTGTCATCAGCACGCTGCGCATGGTGGGGGCGGGCGATGCGAAATTCGCCGCCGCCATGGCGCCGTTTTTCGTGGGCGCCGATCCGCGGCTGGTGGTCGCGCTCTTCGCTGCCTGTCTGCTGGGGGCCTTTGTCAGCCATCGCCTGGCCCGTATGATCGGGCCACTTCGCGCCGCGACCGGCGACTGGGCCAGTTGGACCAATAAGGACTTTCCCATGGGACTGGCCCTGTCGGGAACACTGATTTTCCATCTTTTGCTCACAATTCAGGGCGCATTCTAAGGCACGATTCCTGCAATTGCTGGGGATTGTTTCCACTTCGCCCTATTCGGATTGCCAAAGGCCGCGTCATGAACATGCAACCGATGCCCAGCGTCACCGCCCCGCCCATGCCGAAATCGCTGGCCGAAACCGGCCTGTCGCTGGTGATGATGCGGGACATCCTGCTCAAATCCATGTTCCGTATGAATATCAGCCTGGTGTCCGATCTGGCCCGGGTGATCAGCATGTCGGTGCCGCTGACGCAGGAACTGATCGACATTGCCCGCAGCCAGAAACTGATCGAGGCGATGGGGACACTGCATGCCACCTCGGGCAATGAGATGGGCTATCAGTTGACAGATAGCGGCAAGGCCCGCGCGTTGGATGCCCTGTCGCAATCGGAATATTTCGGGGCGATGCCCGTGCCGCTGGACCAGTATGGCCTGCAAATGAAGCGCCAGTCGGTGCGCGACATCAAGCTGACGCGCGATCAACTGGTGCGCGCCATGGGCCATCTGATCCTGCCGCCTGACCTCTTGGGACACCTCGGCCCGGCAGTCACCTCGGGCCGCTCGGTTCTGCTCTACGGTCCGCCCGGCAACGGCAAATCCTCAATCTCGAACGGCATCCGCACGGCGATGGGGGACAAGATCTATGTGCCCCGCGCCATCGAATATTCCGGTCAGGTCATCACCGTATTCGATCCGATCGTACATTCAGCCGCCGAAGAGCAGACCGACGATCCGAACAGCCTGCGCCGGACCAGCAACCGCTTTGACGCCCGCTATGTCTATTGCCAGCGCCCGACCGTGGTGACGGGCGGTGAATTGACGCTCGACATGCTCGATCTGAAATATAACGCTGTCGCCCGCACCTATCAGGCGCCGCTGCAACTCAAGGCTTCGGGCGGGATTTTCATTGTCGACGACCTTGGCCGGCAGGCAGAACCGCCGCAAAAGCTGGTCAACCGCTGGATTGTGCCGCTGGAAGAAAGCCGCGACATCCTTGCCCTGCAGTCGGGCGAAAAATTCACGGTGCCCTTTGATACGCTGGTGATCTTTTCCACCAACTTCCACCCGAATGAAATCTTTGACGGCGCGGCCCTGCGGCGGATTTTCTTCAAGATCAAGGTGGATGGTCCGACACAGGAAATGTTTCTGCGCATCTTTGCCATGGTTGCGCGGAAAAAGGGCGTGCCGCTGGATGAGGGCGCCCTGCTGCACCTGCTCAAGACCAAATACCCGACCATCAACAACGTCTTTGCCAATTATCAGCCGGTCTTCCTGATCGATCAGATCATTGCCATCTGCGAGTTTGAGGGCATCCCCTATCAGATGACACCCGAGCTGATCGACCGCGCCTGGGCCAATATGTTCGTCAAAGACGAAAAGATCGCCAAATAAGACCCAAATTCCTTTCAAGGAATTTGACAATTTTCTTGCAAGAAAATTGGCGCGCTCAGAACCGGCGCAGGCCCTGCTCGGTCACGATCATATCCAATGGCTGATCCGTCGGCTCTATCGGCACCTCGGGCAATTCCTGCGCGGCATAGGCAAAGCCGATGGCCAGAGTGAGGCGGCGGGCACGCAACCCCTCAAGCGTCCGGTCATAGAAGCCGCCTCCATAGCCCAGCCGGTAGCCACGCCGGTCAAAGGCGACCAGCGGCACGATCAGCACTTCTGGCTCAATCCAGGCGCCCTCTGCCGGGATCGACGCGCCGAATTCACCCGCAATCATCGCGCAGCCCGGGGACCACTCGCGAAACCGCAGCGGCTGCCCCTTGCCCAGAATGACCGGCACGCCGACCGGCCCCGCATGGGCCGCCATGGCGGCAAGCGGATCAATCTCGGTGCGCATCGGCATATAGCCTGCCAGTGGCCTGTGCCGATATGCCGCCAACAGATCGCCAAGGATCGCCGCCGCTTGTCCCTGCCCGACGGCATGGGCCTGTTTTCGGGCCGCAAAGGCCTGTGTCCGCGCGGTGGCTTTCGCCGCGATCAGAGGATCATCCATGATGCCAGCCCCAGAAAGGCGAAGAACCCCACCACATCCGTGACGGTCGTCACGAAGGGGCCGGAGGCCAGCGCCGGATCGATCTCGAACCGCTCCAGCACCATGGGAATGACGATCCCGCCCAGCGCCGCAGCCATCAGTGTCAGTAGCATGGCCATACCGATCACAAGCGCCAGAAGCGGCACCCCGAACCACAAAGCCGCCACCCCGGCCATCACCACGCCAAAGATCAGCCCGTTCAGCGCCCCCACCGCCACTTCGCGGCGGATGATCCGCGGGGCGTTCTGCGCCGTCAGATCGCGCGTCGCCAGCGCCCGCACCGCCACTGTCATCGACTGTGTTCCCGCATTGCCGCCCATACTGGCCACGATCGGCATCAAGACCGCCAGCGCCACCATCTGATTGATCGTCTCGGCAAACAGGCTGATCACGGAACTGGCAAGGATTGCGGTCAACAGGTTCACGAACAGCCAGAGCGCCCGCCCTTTGGCCGCCTCAAGCACGGTATCCGACAGGCTGGCCTCATCATGCACGCCGGCCATGCGCAGGATGTCCTCCTCATGCTCTTCATCCAGCACATTCATCGCGTCATCAATGGTGATCACGCCGACCAATCGGTCATTCTCATCCACCACCGGGCAGGAAATCAGGTGATACTGGTTGAACAGATAGGCCACATCGGCCTCAGGTTCGGTTGCCTCGACCGTGCGAAAACTGTCTTCGACAATCGCCTTCAGTTGCACGTCACGCCGCGAGGACAGCATCCGCCCCAACGTGACATAGGCGACCGGTTTCATCCGCGGATCGACAAGGATCACATGATAAAACTGGTCGGGCAGATATTCGGCGCTGCGCAGATGGTCGATCATCTCGCCCACCGTCCAATGCTCGGGCGCGACGACCACTTCGCGCGGCATCAGGCGACCGGCGGAATATCCCGGGTAGGACAGGGCCCGCTCGCCGGCCACACGGCCAGCCGATTCCAGCGCTGAGAGGATGACCGCCTGTGCCGGCGCCTCAAGATCTTCGAGAATATCGACCACGTCATCGGTGTCGAGATCGCGCACCGCCTCGGCCACCACCTCGGGCGGCAGGGCCTCGATCACCTCTTCGCGGATCGAATCAGAAATTTCCGACAGGATCTCGCCGTCGATTTCCGGCGAGTAGAGCGCGAGCAGCGCATTTCGCTCTTCTTCTGAAACCTGTTCCAGAAGGTCGGCGATGTCGGCAGCGTGCAGCGGATCGACCAGATCGTCTCGGCCAGCAATGGCATGGAGGCGCTGAAG
>CALLZQ010000332.1 GCA_937858255.1 uncultured Tabrizicola sp. | reverse complement strand
CTGAAGAACGGCGAGATGCTGGCCATGGTCGGTATCGGCGATTGGATCACCGGGGGTCTGGAAAAAGACGGGGCCAAGGTGGGCAGCGTGATCCCGGAAGAGGGCGGCATCCAGTGGACCGAAAGCTATTCCATCGGCGTAGGCACCAGCAAGCATGAGATCATCAACAAGTTCATCAACTACATGCTGGGGGCCGAGGGGCAGGTGAAGTCGATCCAGATGGCGGCTTATCCGGGCCTTTCGCCGACCAAGACCGGATGGGCGGCCATTCAGGCGGCGAATCCGGCAGAAGCTGCACGTTCGGGTCTGATCGAAGGGGCCGAGAATGACCCGATCAAGATGCTGCGCGAGGGTCGTATATTCTTCCGCGACACGCCAAAGCAGCAAAGCCTCGAGGACTGGAACGACTTCTGGTCCGACTACAAGTCAGCATAAGGAAAACGGGCGGTCCTTTTGGGGCCGCCCGACTTTGCCTCATGACGCGCAAATTTGATCCCTATCCGCATGTCTGGCGCCTTCCGCTGCTTATTTGGCAAGGCGCGTTTTTCGTGGTTCCGCTGTTGTTCATGGCCGCGCTCAGCTTTTGGCTGGTCAAGAATTACCGGATGGAACCGGCCTTTGCCTTTGACAATTGGGAGCGGATGCTGGGCCGGGGCGCATTCTGGGATGCCTATTGGCTGACACTCTTCCGGGCCTGCATGGCCGGGATCATCGCCAGCCTGATCGCCTTTCCGGCCTCGTTGTTTCTGGCCTTCCACCTGTCGCCTCAGGGGCGGCGGTTCGCACTATTGTGCCTGATCGTGCCCTTTTTCACCTCATTTCTGGTCCGCGCCTATGCGTGGCAGGTCATTCTGGCGGAAAGCGGGCCGGTGAATGCGTTGTTGGGTGGTATAGGGCTGGGCCCCTATACGATGCTGAATTCCGGGTTCGGGGCAATGATTGGCTATCTGACACTGGTTCTGCCCTTGGTGGTCATCTTTCAGACATGGAGCCTTGCGGCGATTGATAAAAGCCTGATCGAGGCTGCTGCCAATCTGGGGGCTTCGCCAGCGCGCACCTTGGTTTCGGTGATCATCCCAGCCGCAAAAACGGGCCTTGTTCTGGGGGCTGTCTTTGCATTCATCATGACCTTCGGTGACTTTGTCAGCCCCTTCTATCTGGGTGGGTCGAAACCGCCGACGCTGACCATTCTGATCATCGACACGACCAAGTCCGGCCAGCAATGGCCAAGGGCCGCCGTGGTTGCCATCATGATGATCCTGACCCTGTTTGCCGTGGCGACGGCGGCCTTGAAGGCAGCTTATGGGAGGCGCGGATGAAGGCCTTGTCAGGACTCGGCTGGATCTATCTGCTGGCGCTTTTCACCTTTATCTTCGCGCCGATTGCCGCCAGCGTGATCTTTTCCTTCAACTCCGACCGCTTTCCGACCCTGCCTTTGGGAAGCTTCACCACCGACTGGTATGTCCGCGCCTTTAGCCGGGCCGAGGTTTGGACGGCGATTGGCAATTCGCTGATCGTGGCGGCGGTCACATCTGTCGTGTCCACCTTCATTGGCTTTGCCACGGCCTACACGGATTTTCGCTATGGCTTCAAGTTCAAGCAGGCTTATCTTGCGCTTGCGCTGCTGCCGCCGACGCTGCCCTTGGTGATCATGGGCCTTGCCATGCTGGCATGGCTGTCTCAGGTCGGGCTTTCCGGCACGCTGACCGGCATCGTGATTGCCCATGTCGTTCTGGCGACGCCCTTTGCCATGGCAATTTGCCGTCTGCGCCTGTCGCAGATGGACCCGAGCCTTGAGGCCGCGGCCTGGAACCTTGGCGCGGGGCAATGGGCCGCGATGCGCCATGTCATTCTGCCCTTTTGCGCCCCGGCCATCGTGTCGGCCCTGTGCCTGACGGCCGCCGTCAGCTTTGACGAATTCATTGTGGCCTGGTTTGTCTCAGGCCTGAACCGCACCGTTCCGGTGATGATCCTTGAAATCCTGCAAGGCAATGTGGATCCGCAGATCAATGCCATTGGCACCGTGGTCTTCCTGACCTCGATGTCGCTGGTGATCGCGGCACAGGTCCTGATCTTCCGGAGGCGCCGCGATGGCTGAACCCACAACGGAACCCCTTGTCTCATTCCGGTCAGTCCACAAGGCATTTGGCACCTATGTCGCCGTCAAGTCGCTTGACCTTGATATCCACCGCGGCGAATTTATCGCGCTGATGGGTCCGTCGGGCTGCGGCAAGACCACGACCCTGCGGATGCTGGCGGGGTTAGAGGCCCCGACCTCGGGCGCGATCACCATTGGCGGCAAGGTGATGAACGATGTCCCGCCACATCAGCGCGATACCCCGCTGGTCTGGCAGTCACTGGCGCTGTTCCCGTTTCTCTCGGTGGTCGAGAATGTCGAGTTCGGCCTGCGGATGCGGGGCGTTGCCCCGAAAGAGCGCCGTGATCGGGCGATGCTCTGGCTGGAACGGATGCAGTTGAAGGGGTTCGAGACCCGGCGCATTGACCAATTGTCGGGCGGTCAGCGGCAGCGGGTCGCCTTGGCTCGCTCGCTGGTCACGGAACCGGAAATGCTGCTGCTGGATGAACCGCTTTCCGCATTGGACGCGCATCTGGTCATCCGGATGCAGGGTGTGCTGACCCGTCTTCAGAAAGAATTAGGGATCACCTTCGTCTATGTCACCCATTCGCAATCCGAAGCCTTTGCCATGGCAGATCGTGTGGTCATCATGGGCAATGGCGAGATCGCCCAGATCGGCCGCCCGCAAGAGATATTCCGGGGCCCGAAATCGCGCTTCGTGGCGGAATTCGTGGGGCGCAACAACATCCTTGGCGGAACCGTCAAGGGCGGCGTGATGGAGACGGCGCAAGGCGCAGTGCCCCTGCCCGCAGCACGCGATGGCAAGGCCGAAATCGTGGTCGCCGCTGATCGTGTCACCGTCAGCGGCGAACGGCCTGCCGGTGCTGCCATCCGGGCCTCGTTCTTGTCCGAGGAATTCGCAGGCACCGGCATCATCTGCTATTTTGAAACCGCCGATGGCGCAGAATGGAAAGCGCAGGTGACCGAAAGCCAGCTTGCCAGCCTTCAGCCCGAAAGCGGGCAGGAATTCTGGCTGTCTTGGAATGCGGACAGCGCCCATGTGATGGGGGGGTAAATGGACTGGCCCAATCAGGCGCCTTTCGCCGCGGCAATCACCTTTGACATGGATGCCGACAGCCTGATCCATGCGGCGGACGCGGATGGCTGGAAGCGGCCCTATGCGATTTCGATGGGGCAGTATGGCCCGACCGTAGGGGTGCCGCGCATCCTTGAAACCTATCGCCGATTTGGGCTGCGTCAGACCTTCTTTATCCCCGGTTGGTGCGTCAAGACCTATCCCAAGGCCGTTGAGGCGATTTTGGAAGGCGGTCATGAAATTGGCTGCCACGGCTGGATTCACGAAAACCCCGCCGCGCGGAAAGTGGCAGAACAGGCCGAGGATCTGG
>CALLZQ010000331.1 GCA_937858255.1 uncultured Tabrizicola sp. | reverse complement strand
GGCGGCCGGGGCGCGTCCAGCCAGGTGCCATCCTGCGGCAGATCATTGGGCGCGTGAGACATGGGCGCGTCAGACATGGGCGCGTCAGACATGGGCGCGTCAGACATGGGGCTGCACCTCCGGGTGGCTTGGCCCATAGACGCGGCGGGTATCCCGCAGGTCCTGATCGCGGATGCTGCGGATAATCACCGCAACCGGGATGCCCGCCTCGGCGGCGTCCAGGATCGGCTCGCGGCCCCACGCCAGCACGGCCACATGGACAGCATAGCGCAGGCGGGGCGGCGGGCGGTCGTGGGCCGCAAACTCCCGGTCAATCGTGGTCTTGTACTCACCAAAAGAATTGGACATCACGCCGGTTCCCCCGCCGGCAGACAGACCCAATCCACAGCCAGCCCGGGGGTGGCCGCCTCCAGCACCAACTGCATCCCCCGGCCTGCCACCGCGCAGGTCTTTGCATCGCGCAACATGCCGATGCGGACGGCCTCGGCCTCGTGCCCGGGCATGGCCACGATCAGGACCAGCCAGACCGTCAGCATGACGCACCGGCCAGCCTGCGGGCGTCCTGCGCCTTTGCCCAAGCGCCCGCTTTGCTTAGGGTAAAGAGAGACCGGCGCTTGGCGACAACGACCAGCCCGGCATCTTCCAGCTCTCGAACAGCCTTGGCGCGCCCTTTGACGGGCGCAAAACTGGCATCGACCTCGCTGAACAACTCTCGCGCCGCATCACTCAGCATTACGCCGCCCCCTTCTCACGCATCGCCCGCATCAGGGCGTCATTCAAATCCTCGCCCTCGGCCGGGCTGCGCCAGACGCGCACCAGGCGCCCCGCCTTGGCATGGGTCTCGATCACCGCCTGAAACGCCGCCTGCGCGCTGGGGTGCGTGTCGTGATCGGCGATCAGCACCACCTCGGCGACATTGGCCGGCAGATCGACAGCCGCCATCCCGCGAATGCTGACGCCCGCGACCACCCGCGCCTCGGGCCGCAGGACCACGGCCGACAGCGCGGTTTCGATCCCCTCGGCCAGAAAGACGCGCGTGCCGGGCGGGCATTGGTTCAACGCCTTGCCGCGCTTGCCGCTTTCACCCAGCCCGGTGGACAGGCGGACACAGCCGCCACGATATTCGCCCAGCACCTTCTTGGCGTCGGGCAGCGCCGCCTTGGTCCAGCGCCCATCCGGCTGCCGCGCCAGATAGGTGCGGTGGCAGGCAATGATTTCGCCCGCGCCATTGACGATCGCGGCCAGCATGGCAGGCAGCTTGTGCGCCACCCGCTCAATGATCGGGCGCCCGCGATCATCGGTCAGCACCTCACCCGTCTCGGGGTCGAATGCCTCGCGCTCGGCGATATAGGTCACTTCGGGGTGATAGCGCAGCGCGCCGGGCTGCCGGCCGAGTGCCCGCAGATCGATGCCCCTGCCACGCAGATAATCCTCGACCGGCGTGCCGGCGATGCCCGCCTGCCCCGACAGCCACAGGCCTCGGGCGTTGCGCTTGCCCGTCTCGGCCCGCGCGCGCTTCTGCCGCTCTTCCTCGGCCCGCCGGGCCTTGGCACGCTCGGCCGCCTCGGCCCGCGCCCGCCGGGCCTCGGGCGTATCCACCTCCAGCCCCAGATAGCGGCGCGCCTCGGCGATCGCCTGCGCTGCATTCAGGCCCAGCGACAGCCCGATCAGATCGATCAGATCGCCATGGGCTTCGCGCCCCGACATGGCGTAGTCATGCCACTGGCCCGCACGCGGGCCAGACATATGCACCACGAAACTGCCGACAGATCGATCCGCCCGCCCGGGGTTGAGGGTGAAATACAGCTCGCCCTTGCGATAGCTGCCGGGCGCGGCGGGCGCGTGCAAATGCACCACGTCCTCGATCCGGTCGATCAGCATCTGCTTGATCGCCTCGATCGAATGAGTATGGCGCTGCTCAGGCATTGGTGCGGCCCTTATTGAAAAGCGCAGCGGATACAGGCGGCAGGTTATGAACCTGATCCCCCTCGACCCAGAGCCGATAGAGCATCGCAATCAGTTGCCGCATTTCGGCGCGCACATTGCTTGACGTGTCGCGCCCCTCTGCGCAGTGGATTGCCGCCTTCACAACCTCACCGGCCTCTTCGGCAATTTTGCTGATGACGTAATTTGGCTGGGGGAATTTGACCATCGCGCGTTCAGCTTCTGCGATCGCCGATCTTACGAAATCGCCCCAATGACTTTCGGGATCGTACAAGGTTGGATCACCCATAAACCGCCTCCCTGACCGTCTCGGCCGGCAGGTCCACCACGCGGGCCACGCGGCGCAGCAGCCCTGCCAGGTCCTCGGCATTCAGCACGCCCCCGGGCACATGCAGACGCGCCCGGGCCTCATGCTCGGCCCAGACAGCCCGTATCCGGTCGCCATGGCAGACCGGCAAGGGCGCGGCGGGATCAGACAACGGGTCCGCCATCACAGATCGGCCTTTTCGTCTTGAGCCATCGCCTGCCGATCCAATCTTTCAATTTCAGCGAGGATCAGGGCGCCAGCTTTGATCAGATCGCGACGGCGGCCGCTCGGCTTCCAATGCCTTGCATCCCAGGGCCATTGCCGGGGAAGCGGGATGTGATGATCTTTCAGGTGAACGCCAGACCCAGCCATCAGCGCATAGCAGCCGGCCGCATCGGCCATCTCGCCGCGCACATGCGTATCGTCGTGCTGTTTGCTCCAGCCCTCGTGATGTATCTGGCGGGCGCGCTCTGCCAGCACGGCATCAACCGCAGCCGTAATGCGATGATGGCGCCGGTTCCAAAGCTGGGCCAAAGCTAGGGTGGGGTCGTCGCCAATTGCAACAACGACTGCGCTGCTTGCGCCGCAGTCGTCGCAACAAACCACATATTCGCTCGGCTCAGACAATTCAAAAACTTGCGCGACGCCGTCGCAAAATGGGCAGCAATCCAGGGCGACGGTCTCTGTCATGTCGGGTCGCTCCATCACAGATCCCCCGCGCCATAGCCCACGGCCTGCATCGCGGCCCAAACCTCGGCGCGCTTGAACTTGGCGCCGCCGGTCAGGACAGAAAACCGCTGCTGCGCTTGCGCCGTGCTGACCTCCAGATCCAGACAAATCTCATGCAGCGGCCAGCGGCTTTCCTCGGCCAGCCGGAACAGGTCGCGGTCCCGCGCCGCCGTCCATCTGCCAAACGGCGTCATTTCAGCCAGATGGGCCGCGATGGGGCGCAACTCGGCAGGCAGGTCAGGCGGCACCGTCACCGGACGCGGCATCACGGGCGGCACGGCAACTTGGCGCGCGCGGGGGACGGCATGAGGTTTGGGGACACCCACCCGCGCGGCCCGCCCCGCCGCTGCCACAGCAGGGGCAGGATCAGATTTCAGGGCCACCTCGGGCGCGGCGGGCGGGGGGGCTGCCCCATCCCCCCCGCCGCCGCCACCCTGCGCCGCGTCGTCCAAAACCCGCGCAGGGGGCTGAATTTCAGGGGGCTGAGTTTCCGGGGGCGCTT
>CALLZQ010000330.1 GCA_937858255.1 uncultured Tabrizicola sp. | reverse complement strand
GGGACAAGGGCGGCCAGACAGCAGCGCCTCTTGCCCCGCCTCACCCCCCCCGCGGGGGGCCGCCAACGCACTGCCCTCACCCCGCGCCAGCCCCCGCCGCGCCACCATCAGATCATTGACCGGCGCATTGGCCGGCCCGGTATCAAAGGCCATCACCGCCCCCGGCGCCTCGGGCACCGGCTGGCGCGGATCAACCCAGGTGACATTGCCGACACCGCCAAGGTTCAGAAAGGCCACCGGCTGGGTCAACGCCGCCCAACGGGCGCAGGCAAAGTGAAAGAACGGCGCCAGCGGTGCCCCCTGCCCGCCCATGGCCACGTCATTGCTGCGGAAATCCCAGACCACCGGCAGACCCAAAGCCTCGGCCAACAGCGCGCCATCCCCCGCCTGATGCGTCCCCCGCCCGCCGGGATCATGCGCCAGGGTCTGTCCGTGAAAGCCGACCAGATCCACCCCGGAAAATCGTGCCAAGACCTCGGCATGGGCACGTTCCACCACCTCGGCCGCACCGGCCACCCCTGCCTCGCCCGGCCAGGCACCAAAGCCCGCCCGGATCGCCGCCTGCTCGTCCTCCACAAAGGGCCGATAGGCATGCGGGCCAAAGTCAGAGATCGTCACCCCGTCGGTCAGCACCATCGCCGCATCCACCCCATCGACCGAAGTGCCCGACATTGCCCCCAAGGCCCAGATCGCGCCCGCCTTCTGCATCTTTCCAAGACCCCGCCCTGACGCTATACCGCCCCCATTCTATGACATGAGGCCGCCATGACCTACCACCCGAAATCAGACTTCATGCGCGTGATGATGACCCGCGGCTTTCTGGCCGATTGCACGGATTATCAGGCGCTGGACGAAGCGCTGCTGAAAGGTGTGGTCCCCGGCTATATCGGCTTTGACGCCACCGCCAAATCGCTGCATGTCGGCAGCCTGATCCAGATCATGATGCTGCGCTGGCTGCAAAAATGCGGCGGCAAGCCCATCGTCCTGATGGGGGGCGGCACCACCAAGATTGGCGATCCGTCCTTCCGCGCCGACGAACGCCCGCTGCTGACCAATGCCCAGATCGACGACAATATCGCCGGCATCAAACGCGCCTTTGCGCCCTATGTCAGCTTTGGCGACGGCCCGACCGATGCGATCATGGTCAATAATGCCGAATGGCTCGACAGCCTGAACTACATCGGCTTTCTGCGCGACATCGGGCGGCATTTCAGCGTCAACCGGATGCTGTCCTTTGAATCGGTGAAATCGCGCCTCGACCGCGAGCAGTCGCTGTCCTTCCTCGAATTCAACTACATGATCCTGCAGGCCTACGATTTCCTCGAACTGAACCGCCGCTACGGCTGCCTCGTGCAGATGGGCGGGTCAGATCAATGGGGCAATATCGTCAACGGCGTCGATCTGACCCGCCGCGTCGTCGATCATGAGGTTTACGGCCTGACCTCGCCGCTCCTGACCACCTCGGACGGCAAGAAGATGGGCAAATCGCAGTCAGGCGCGGTCTGGCTGAATGGCGACATGTATTCGCCCTATGAATTCTGGCAGTTCTGGCGCAACACCACCGATGCCGATGTGGGGCGCTTCCTGAAACTCTATACCGAACTGCCGCTGGACGAATGCGAACGCCTGGGGGCGCTTGCGGGGGCCGAAATCAACGCCGCCAAGGTGGTGCTGGCCAATGCCGTCACCACGCTTCTCCATGGCGCCGAGGCCGCTGCCGCCGCCGAGGCGACCGCGCGAGAAGTATTTGAAAAGGGCGGCATTGGTGACGACCTGCCCACCATCACCCTCGCCCCCGAAGAACTGGCCGAGGGGGTGGGCATCGTGCAACTCCTCGTCCGCGCCGGCCTCGCCGCCAGCGGCAAGGATGCCAAACGCCTGATCGCCGAGGGCGGCGCCCGGATGAATGACGAGCCTGTCACCGATGCCGCCCTGCGCCTCGGTGCCGGCGATCTGGCCCAGCCGGTCAAACTGACCGCCGGGAAGAAGCGTCACGCCCTCGTCACCCTCGGCTGATCCGCCACACACCCCTTTTCTGTCCCTAAATATCCCGGGGGGAAAGCGGTCTGGCCCCCGGCCAGACCGCGCGGGGGGCAGCGCCCCCCTCT
>CALLZQ010000329.1 GCA_937858255.1 uncultured Tabrizicola sp. | reverse complement strand
AGGGGGGGCGCAGGGCCCTTCCGGCCGCGTCACCGGGTCACGCGCCCGGCCCGGCGCATGACTCCGGGGGGCGAGCGAGCGCGCATAACCCCCGCCCGCCAGCGCCCCGCCCCGCCCCTGCGAGACCAGACCGCGGATCAGGTTCAGGATATTGCGCACCCGGTGATTCAATTCGGCGATCAGCAGTTCCTTTTGCTCATCGGCGCGTTTGCGGCTGGCATTGGCCTCGTCCGACAGTTTCAGCACCACCTCGAGCAAGGTGACACGCAACGACTCGGCCGCCCGCCTTTCGCGGTCTTTCCAAGGGGCGCAATGGCCGCGTACCACCTCTTGCCAGACGGCAAAGCTCTTGCGCGGGGTCAGGCGAATACCGTTGGGGCCAAGCTCGACCGGTTTTTCCGGGTTGCCGGCCCAGCGGACAGTATCGGCCAGTTCGCGCCGGAACAGCACCAGATAATCGCGCGGCCGGCGCGAGATCGGCAGGGCCAGAATCCCCGCCACCCGGTCGGCAAAGATCTCGGCCTGCGGATAGGCGGCGACGAGGGAATCGGTGACGTAGATTTCAGAGCTTTGCGCGGTATTCAGGAACCGCGCGAGCCCCATGAACTCTTCCTCGCTCGGCGCCATGCCCTGTGCCCGGTAATGCCCGTTGGAATAGACCGCGATGCCGTCAAAATCGATCACCGAGGCGATTTCATCGGCCACATCGGTAAAGATACTCAAAAGGGTCTCGCCACTCGACACCCGCGAGGTCAGCCGGTCGTGCATTTCGGCGGCACGGTCGATATCGGCGAATTCGGCGTTGGTCTCGATCTGCGCCAGCTCATAAGAGAACAGTTGTGCAAACAGCTCGACCGCGCTGCGGCGTTCATAATCGACCAGCAGCGGCGCGTTGTGATGGCAGGCGAAAAGCCCCCACAGCTCTCCCCGCCGCAGGATCGACACTGACATCGAGGCCGCCACCCCCATGTTCTGAAGATATTCCAGATGGATGGGCGAGACAGAGCGTGTCACTGCCATCGACAGGTCGAGAGCGGTGCCCCCGGCGCCGGCCTCGGGGATGATCGGGTAGTTCGTGCTGGCGACATCGGCGATGATGCGGATGAGGTTACGCTTGTAGAGCGCCCGCGCCTGCTGGGGAATATCACTGGCCGGGTAGCGCAGACCCAGATAGGACTCGCCCGTGCCCCGCATCGCCTCGGCGATCACTGTGCCGCTGCCATCGCGCTCAAACCGGTAGACCATCACCCGGTCCATGCCGGTCAGGGCCTGAAGCGCCCGCGCAGCCTCTTGCGAGACAGCGGCCACCGTTTCGGCCCGCCGCAACCGCCCGATCAGCGCCTGAACCAATGCGGTATCGTCGCGCTGTTTCGGCACATCGGCGCGGGGCATGAATTCAAAGACCAGATGCCGGTCCGCACGGTGAATGGCCACGTCGAAATGCCGTCCGTCCCCGAACAGATCAACCCCATAGACCCGCGCAACCCCGGTCTGATTGGCAAGGATCTGAAAGCGGCTGCGCAGGTGATGGGTGGTTTGCTCGGGGAAGTAATCGACAAAGCGTTTGCCGATCAGATCCTCGGCCTCCCATCCGAAAACCTCGGCCACGTTGATCGAGGCATGCAGGATGAACCAGTCACTCGAAACCGCCAGCAGGCAGCCAAAGGACTGGACATGCCCGAGGAGGTGGATCGGCTCTCGGTCACAATTGGTCAGATCGACCGAGGGCTTTTCGCCGGGCGGGGGGGTTCTATGCATTGACCTCTGACCTTCCCGCGCTTGCGGCCTGTGCGCTGCGCAAAAACACCGCGAAAACGGTGGCGGCATCGGCCACGATCTGATCGGCCATGGCGCCTGTCGCCGGCAGGTCGCGCGCCGTCGCGCAAAAGGCCCGCCACGTTTCAAGATAATCCGAGGCGGTCATGAAGGAGGACGCCGCCCCTTCGCGGGCAAGCGGGCCCTTCTCCCACCGCTGGCGCAGGACCACACCGCCAAGGCGCGAGCCTGACAACACATAGTCAATCGCCAGAGGGGCAAGTTCTGCCGCCGGCTCCGCCATATCGGGCAGCGGCACCTCTTCCATCGTCGCCAGATCCTGCCGTAGCCGCAGCAGCAAATCGGCCCGCATGGCG
>CALLZQ010000328.1 GCA_937858255.1 uncultured Tabrizicola sp. | reverse complement strand
ATGGTGCGCATCTATGTCGAGGCCGAGGGCGGAATCGAATTGCCGCTGGATTTCGACCCCGAAGAGGCCGAGGAAATCGCCGAGGAATTGCGCGCCGCCGCCGAGGCCGCGCGGGCGATGGCCCAGCCCCGCGCTAAACCCAGGCGCTGATCCGGCTGGCCGGGTCGCGCAGGGATTGCAGCCGCAGCGCCGCGTGACGGGCAAATTTCTGCACCATGGCCTTGCGTCGCGCCGGCGCCAGCGGGGTTTCCGGCGCCATGCTGATGATCTCGGCATCATAGGCATCGGCCAGAATCAACCCATGGCCCGCCGGCAGAATCTCGGCCGGAAAGGTGGCATCGACGGCCCAGAAAAACCGGTCGCTCCATTCCAGATAGCCTTGCCACTTCTGATCCGCGACGAAATCGGCACGACTGGATTTGCATTCCACAATCCAGACCTCGCCCTTTGGCCCCAGCGCCATCACATCGACGCGCAGCCCCGGGGCGGGCACCAGTTCCTCGACCGTCACAAACCCATGGGCCAAGAGATGCCGGCAGACCCCGCGTTGCAGCCTCTGCCCCGGGGTCAGGTTTGACGACCCCTCCTCGGGCCTCGTTGCGGTCTCATCCATGGGGGCGGCAATTTGGTTCATCGCGAAACTATGAACAAAAAGGCAACATTCGGCAAGCCCGCGCCGGTGCCAAAGGTCAGGTTTTCCCGGTTTGACAGATCGGGGCCGAAGCGGCAGCGTGCAGGGGTCATTCAAATGCAGAGTTCTCACCATGCGCCTTTCCGCCAAAGTTCTGACGGCCACCCTGCCTGTTCTGCTGGCCTTGTCCCTGTCCGCCCCGGCCGCGACCGTGGCCGATTGCACGGTTTCCGCCGGCTGTAGCTGCATCGAATCCCCGCTCAACGCCGAGGAGCTAAGCCTTCTCTATGACATCCCCACCCCCGAGGGCGCGGCGGAGATGACCTTTGTGGTGCAGGATGGCAAGGCGGTCTGGTCGCAGCTGAGCCTCTCGGACATCGACATCACTGCCGGGGGCGACGGGCAATGCGCCGGCCCGCTCGCGCCCGAAGATGGCGTCTGGACCTCGACCGCGACGATTGACTCAATGACCTGCGGCTCTGGCACGGCGATGATGAAAAGCATCATGACCGCCAACATGAAACGCGAAAAGCCGGTCAGGATTGCCTGGGGCGGCGTCTTTGATGCCGAGACATGGCGCAAGGCATGGCTTGCCGCGAACCCCGACCCCGAGGCGGGCCGACCGGAATGGACGCGGGTATCCGAAATCGAGATGACGGGGAGTGAGCGGTATGAAGGCCTGACCAGCCGTTACCGCATGATCCTGTTGACGCCCCGCAGCTTTCGCAGCGAGTGGTCGGTCGAGGGCCGGAATGAGGAAGGCGTCTGCAACTGGTCGATCACGGCCATGGCGCGCAAGACCAGCGACTGACCCTCGCCCGGGAAACGGGCGAACCAATGGGCGGGTGGCCCTTGCCGCGCCCGCCATTGGCGCCTATCTTCCCCACTGGCGGGTGCTGCTCTTCGCGTGCGGGACTATTTTCCAGTGGCCGATAAGCAAGCGAACGGGGGCTGGCTCTGGCAGGATTCTGGTCCTGCTACCTGGCACCCACCTGAGACCTCTGGCTCTCGGGAAAACACCGTCGCCCACGGTCGCTGCGGGCCCGCCACTTTACGTCCCTTTCCCTGTCGCCACCAAGGCAGCAATTGCCGGGCACGGGCCTAGGCTTGCGGGCATTCCAACGCGCCCGAGGCTGTGCCCATGTTCCGCATTCCCCGCCCCACACTTCTGGGTATCCTGTGCCTGTGCAGCGGTATCGCGGTCTTTTCGGTGCAGGATCTGATCCTGAAACTGCTGTCGGGCAGCTATCCGCTGCATCAGGCCATGGTGATCCGCAGCC
>CALLZQ010000327.1 GCA_937858255.1 uncultured Tabrizicola sp. | reverse complement strand
CTGGCATACCGGCCCGCGCTATTTCCGCAAGGATCGGTTGGGCCGGGGCATGTCCCCGGTGATGGTGCTGGCCGCCCCGTCAGAGCGGGCGGCCCACGCCACCTATGCGCGCTTTGAACCCGCCGGGCGGTTTGTCTTTGCCCCGCCCCCGCCTGCCCCATCACCCCCTGCCCCGGGCAAGCCCGAGGTATCTGCGGCACAGGAACCCCCGCGCCCCCTGACCGGAGAGGATTTCCCCGGTCAGATCTGACCGGTCAGCGCCGCCCGGCGGCGTCGTGCCGTGGATGAAGGAATGCCCAGCATATCACGATATTTGGCGACGGTCCGGCGGGCCAGGATCGTCCCCTCGGCCGAAATGGTCCGGGCAATATCGTCATCCGACAACGGCGCCTCGGCATCCTCGGCCTGCACCAACTGGCGGATGCGGTGACGCACGGCGGCGGCAGATCCCGCCTCTTCGCCGCGGTTGCTGGACAGGGCCGCGGTGAAAAAGCTCTTGAGCGGGAAGGTGCCCTGCGGGGTCGCGACCAGCATACCGGTGGTGACCCGGCTGACCGTGCTTTCATGCACACCCACCGCATCGGCCACTTCGCGCAGGATCATCGGCTTCATATGCGCCGGGCCATTTTCCAGAAAAGCGGTCTGGCGGCGCACCACCTCGGCCCCGACCTTGAGGATGCTCTGATTGCGATGTGCCACAGCCCGGGCCAGCCAGCGCGCCACGGCCAGCCGCTCGCCCACATAGGCGCCAGCAGCGTTGCGTTCGGCATCGCGCCCGGCGCCGGCGGCACTGCGGCCCAGTGTCTTTGCCTCGTCGCTGCGCACCACCACCTGCGGCAGGGTCGAGCGGTTCAGGTCAACGGTCCAGCCGCCTTCGGTCCGGCTGATGATCAGATCCGGCGGCCGCTGCGGCTGAACAAAGGTTTCAAACATCGCCCCCGGCTTGGGGTTCAGCCCCCGCAGCGCCCGCAGATCGGTGCGCAACTCTTCCATGGTGCAATTGCAGACGCGGGTCAGCCCCTTGAGGTCGGCCAGGGCAAGCATCGGCAGATTGTCGAGGATCAGGGCGAAACGCGGCGTCAAAAGACCACGCTCACGCGCCTGAAGCCGCAGACATTCGGCAAGGTTGCGCGCAAAGAGGCCCGCAGGCTCAATCTTTTGCAGCCGCGCCAGCAGCGCCTCGGCCTGCTCGCGGCTGGCCCGCGCTGTCATGGCGATGGCCTCCAGATCCTGCCCCAGCCATCCCGAGGGTTCCAGCGCATCCAGAAAGGCCAACGCCAGATCAACGTCGGTGCCGCTCAGGTTCAGCCCCTGGTTTTCCCCCGAGGCTTGGGCGTAAAGCGGGGGGCCGGGATCCGCCGCAAGCGCGCCGATCCGGTCCCAGTCCTCGCCCGATGACCGGGCTGCGCTGACCGAGGCCGCCGGGCCGCGATCCGTGGCGACACGCTGGGCAACGGTCATCTCGACAAAGGGGTTTTCCTCGGACTGTTGCTCGATGAAAGCGGCCAGATCGGTATTGCCCATGGCCAGCAGATGAATCGCCTGCTGCAACTGGGGGCTGACCACCATGGACTGGCGCTGCGAGAGGGTCTGGGCGTTGAAAAGCTGCATGATCGGTCTCCTTGTGCCAAGTTTGGGCGAAGGCGCCGGGGCAGGCAAAATTATCGTTTGACGGGGGTAAAATGACGAAAGTCTGACATTTCAGGTCAGCGAAAAAGCCGATAACCTGTTGATAACAAATAACCCGGCGCCGCGCGGCGCCGGGTCTGCCTTTTGGCGGTGTCAGTTTTCCGTCAGCCGCGCAAGAGACTCAGTACGCCCTGTTTGGACGAGTTGGCCTGTGCCAGCATGGCGGTGGCCGCCTGCGACAGAATCTGGCCGCGCGCAAGGTTGGTCGATTCCGCCGCGAAATCGGCATCGGTGATTTGCGACTTGGCGCCCTGCACGTTCGACGAGATATTCGTCAGGTTCGAAATCGTGCTGTCGAGACGGTTCGAGATCGCACCGAGATCAGACCGCTGCTGGCTGATCTTGCCGATCGCAGCATCCAGAACGTTGATCGCCTTGGCCGCGCCCTCGACCGTGGTCAGGTCGATTTCCGCGACCGATTCAAGGTTCGAGGCCGTGGCAGCATTTTCGAACACTGCTGTGCCGTCGGCAGCATTGTCAGCGGTCGAAACCACGAAGGCATTGGCCGACGAGAAGGTGACCTGCCCGGTCACGGTGGCGTCAGCGGTGCCGCCTTGGGTCAGGGTCGAGCTATTGGTGGTCGAGGTCGCCGCCTCGCCCGCGTAATCCAGACCATCAACCACCAAAGTCTCGCCCGAAGCGCCATTGTGGTCAAAGTTGGTGATCGCAATGTCGCGCCCGTCCGAGGCGGTCAGCACGACCTCGCTGTTGGTGTCACCCAGCTTGGCGGTGACGCCGGTCTGGCCCGAAACATTGTTGATCGCATCGCGCAGGTTGGTCAGGTCGGTCTCATCAGTGATGGCGACATTGCCCAGCGACACGCCGTTGACTTCCATGGTGATGGTACCCGAGGCGCTGAGCGAGTTCAGGTTCGCCTTGGTCACGGCGCTGGCGCTGACCCCGGTGGTCGAGGTTACACCGTTGACGCGGCCCGCCACGTCCTTGGCCGACATGCCCGCCGTGATCTCGACATCGGCATTGCCCTGACGGCCCGAAACCGACACGGTCTGCGCCGCAATGGTCGTGGCCGAGCCGACAACCGCCACGGCCGAGCGGATGAAGTTGCCGCCGATCTTGTCGGACGAGGTGCTGTCGACGTTGATCTCGATGGTCTGGCCCGAGTCGGCGCCGATCTGGAACTGCTTGCCGCTGAACGAGCCATCCATCACCTTCATCCCGTTGAAAGTGGTGGTTTCGGCAACCCGGTTGATTTCGGAAACCAGCGCCTTAGCCTCGGCCGAGATCTTGCCGCGGTCCTGCGAGGTATAGGTGTCGTTGCCCGACTGGACCGCCAGTTCGCGCAGGCGTTGCAGCATGTTCGAGGTTTCGACATGCGCGCCTTCGGTGGTGTCGATCAGCTTCTGCCCGTCGGTCGCGTTGCGGATCGACTGGTTCAGGCCCATGATCTGCGAGCTCATCTTCTCGGCGATGGCCATGCCGGCGGCATCGTCCTTGGCCGCGTTGATGCGCAGGCCCGAGGAAAGGCGCGAGACTGCGGTGCTCATTTCGCCGTTCACGCGCTGCAGGACGGCCTGTGCGTTGATGGCGCCGGAATTGGTATTGATGATGGTCATTTCATCCTCCGTGGGTACAGCGCCGATATGCGCTCGGGGTTAGCAAACGACGCCTTCCGGGGATGTTTAGCCGGGCCTGTGCATTTTTCCGCAGCCGGTCAAAACAGCCCATCCCACCAGGCCAGCGATACCCCCGATTGCGCACCCCGCCCCCTCGCGCGCGTGAAATCTATATAATTTCCAAAAGATTGGGGGGGGTGTCGAACCCGCCCGCTCTGGGATCAGACCAGCGCCCGCCCCCCCGTCGCGACAGGCCGTTGCGGCTAAATCTTGCCCCCTGCGGGTCGTTTGAAACACCGGCTGGCACAGGACTTGCCATGCCCCTCTCAACCTTGCCAAGGATCAACCGACCATGGATATCGCAACGCTCATCGGCCTCTTGGGGACCATGGGGATGATCGTCGGATC
>CALLZQ010000326.1 GCA_937858255.1 uncultured Tabrizicola sp. | reverse complement strand
AGCATGGGCGGCGAAAGCTGTTCGCGCAAGTCATAGAGATGGGCGGCGAACTCCTCGGCCAGCGCCCTCGCCTGCGCCGCATCGCCATCGGTATAGACCAGCACCCGGCTGCCCATCTCGGGCACATCGGCCCAGGGGAAGCCCTGCGCGATGGACACCGACACGACGCCCGGCTGCTGTTCCAGCGCACGCTGGCGGGCAACGATGCCAAGGCCCGGTTCAGTCGTGGTGCGGATCAGGCTGACCATGCCGGTATCGCCGAGATGGGGCACCGGGCGGATCTCGCCGCGTGCGATGCGGGCGCATTTTTCCACCAGTTCGATCCCGCAGGCATGGATATCGGTATGGGGGTATTCACGGTAGGTGATGATGAGATCGGCATGGGCCACCATGCGCGGGGTGAGGTGGCAATGCGGGTCGATCTCGGCGCCGATCACCACATCGGGGCCGACGATCTCGCGCACCCGGGCCAGAATGTCGCCCTCGCAGTCATCCTCGCCCTCGGCGACCATGGCGCCATGCAGCGCCAGCAGCACCATGTCGACCGGCAGCACCGCCCGCAGATCGTCGAGCAATTCACCGCGCAGCCGCTCATAGGCCGCACGGGTGGTGCGCCCGGCCGGCTGGGCCGAGGCGGTGATGCCTTCGAACAGGGTCCAGCCCTCGCGCGCGCCGATCTCGCGCGCGGCCCAGAGCTGGCCACCATAGAGCGTCATATGGTCGGGGTGCTGGCCGGCGGGATAGTAGTTGCCCGGCTCCATGAAGGAGGCAAGGCCGGTGGGGATCGGCGAGAAGGTGTTGGTCTCGGTGGCCAGAACGGCGCTGAAGACACGCATCGGGGGGACTCCGTGGCGAGAGGGTCAGCGCGCCGGCCAGGCCAGCGCGTTGGTGAGGTCGGTTTCGACCGGGCGGCCGACCATCAGATCGGCCAGCAGCCGCCCGGTGGTCGGGCCAAGGGTAAAGCCCTGGTGCCCGTGGCCGAAGTTGAGCCAGAGACCCGGCAGGCCGGGCGCCGGGCCGACGATGGGCAGCATGCGTGGCAGGCAGGGGCGGTTGCCCGACCAGGGTTCGGGCTCGATGGGCTGGCCGATGTCGAACAACTCACCCGCCGCCCGGGTGGCGCGGGTCATCTGGCGCTGGCGGGGCGGGGTGCCGGGGGTGGTGATATGGGCGCCGGTCAGCACCCGCAGCCCGGCGCGCATCGGCGAGAGCACGGTCGAGTTTTCGGCATCGATCAGCGGTATGCGGGGGCCGCTGCCGGTGAAATGCAGGTGATAGCCGCGTTTCCACACCATCGGGATGCGCAGCCCCAGCGGCGCCAGCATCTGCGGCGACCAGGGGCCGAGTGCGACCACCACCTCTTCGGCGCCCTGCGGGCCCTCGGCGGTGTCGACCCGCCAGCCGGCGCCGTCGCGGCGCAGCGAGGTGGCGTCGCCGGTGGTGATGCGCCCGCCCCGCGCGGCGAACAGCGCGGCATAGGCGCTGACCAACCCGCCGGGATCGGCAATCGACCAGGAATCGTGCCAGAGCAGCGCCCCCGGCAGGGCGCGGCGCAGGCCGGGCTCGGCCCGGGCCAGGGCGGCGCCGTCTTCGGCGGTGAAACCGACACCATAGCCGGCGTGCAGCCGCTCGGCCTCGCGCAGGGCGGCGGCCAGTTCGGCGCCGCTGCGGAAGAGCTGGCGAAAGCCGTCACGGCGCAGCAGGTCATCGGCACCGGCGGCCGCAATCAGCGCGCCATGATCGGCCAGTGCCGCGCGGATCAGCCGGGCATAGCTGCGGGAGATGCGGGCATGGCGCGATTCCTCGGACTGGCGCCAATAGGACCACAGCGGGCCGGCCCAGCCCGGCGCCTCGGACAGGCGCCAGTCGACCTGATTGTGCTTGCCAAGGGCGGCCGCCAGCAGATCGGGCAGGGCGCGCGGCAGGGCATAGGGTTCGACCGCCTCGCCCTGGATGATGCCGGCGTTGCCATAGCTGGTTTCGCGCCCCGGTTCACGCCGGTCGAGCAGCAGCACGTCGCGGCCCTGCGCTTGCAGGGCCAATGCGGTGCCGGTGCCGACCATGCCGGCACCGAGAACGATGGTCTGGGTCATCGCGATCCTGCCTCCCGCAGGAATGTCCCCTATAGTGTAATATGTTCTTTATAATGAATAGTCTGAGCGGTGCCACCAGATGATGTCAAGGCTGATCTGCGCCGGGCGGCCCCGCCCGGCCTTGTGCTAGCCGGCTTGCAGTTGCCGGCGCCGCTTGCCGGGCACCGCGTCGATCAGGCTGCGGGTATAGGCCGCCTGTGGATTGGCAAAGATCTGCGCGGTCGGGCCCAACTCCTCCAGCCGGCCCCGGTTCAGCACGCCGACCGTCTGGCACAGGTGATCGACCACCGAGAGATCATGCGAGATGAACAGCATGGCCAGCCCTTCCTCGGCACAGATCCGGCGCAGCAGCGCCAGCACCTGCGCCTGGCTGGACACATCCAGCGCCGAGACCGGCTCGTCCGCGATCAGCAGTTTCGGCTTGCTGGCCAGTGCGCGGGCAATGGCGATGCGCTGGCGCTGGCCACCGGAAAACTGATGCGGATAGCGGTCGATCCAGGCCGGGTCGAGGCCGACCTGTTCCAGCAGCTCGACCCCGTGCGCCAGCAGCGCCGGGCCGCGCAGATCGGTGTAGGAGCGCAGCGGCTCCGCCAGCAGATCGCGCACCCGCCAGCGCGGGTCAAGCGAGGCATAGGGGCTTTGGAACACCATCTGCACATCGCGCCGCCGGTCGCGCAACGCGCGCCCCTTCAGGCCCAGCCAGTCCTGCCCGTCAAAGCGGATACTGCCCGAACTCGGGTCGGTCAGCCGGGCGATGATGCGCCCGATGGTCGATTTGCCAGAGCCGCTTTCGCCAACCAGCCCGAAGGCCTCGCCGCGCCGGATCTGAAAGCTGACATCATCCACCGCCACCAGCCGGCGGGGCGGGGCAAACAGCGCCGTCGGCAGCTTGAACGCGCGCCGCAGGCCGGTGACCTCCAGCAGGATGTCATTGCTGTCAGCCATGCTGCACCTCCGGGGCATGATGGGCGCCGAACTGCGGCCGGGCGGCCAGCAGTTCCCGCGTATAGGGGTGCTGCGGGGTGCTCAGCACCTGCTCGACCGGGCCGGCCTCGACGATGACACCGTGGCGCATCACCACGACGGAATCGCAGACATCGCCCACCACATCGAGATCATGGCTGATCAGCAGCATCGAGGTGCCCTGTTCGCGGATCAGCTCCTGCATCAGCGACAGGATCTGCGCCTGCACAGTGACGTCGAGCGCGGTGGTGGGTTCATCCGCGATCAGCAGATCGGGGCGCAGGGCGATGGCGGCGGCGATCACCACGCGCTGGCGCATGCCGCCCGAGAGCTGATGGGGATAGCTGTCGATGCGGCGCTCGGCCTCGTGGATGCCGACGCGCTGCAGCAAGGCCAGCACGGCGGCGCGGAGCTCGCGCCGCGACATGGCCGGACGGGGATAGCGGAAGACATCGGCGATCTGGTCGCCGACCCGCAGCACCGGGTTCAGCGTCGCCATGGCATCCTGAAACACCATGGCAATGCGGTCGCCGCGCAAGGCCCGCCATTCGCGCGGCGACAGGCCCGGCAGGTCGCGGCCCTGAAGGCGCAGCCGCCCGCCGATTTTGGCATGCG
>CALLZQ010000325.1 GCA_937858255.1 uncultured Tabrizicola sp. | reverse complement strand
ATCCTTCGCTGCTCGACCCCGTGCTGGCCGCCGATACCGAGCGCAGCGCCCTGATGGCCGAGGCAGAGACCGCCACCGACCCCTCCCGCATCGCCGAAATTCAGGCCCGCCTTGCCGATATTGGCGCGTGGAGCGCCGAGGGTCGCGCCAGTGCCATCCTTCGCGGCCTTGGCTTTGACGCCGAGGCGCAGTTGCGTCCCTGTTCCGATTTCTCGGGCGGCTGGCGGATGCGCGTCGCACTCGCCGGTGTGCTGTTTTCAGCGCCCGACCTGTTGCTGCTCGATGAACCGACCAACTACCTCGACCTTGAGGGCGCGCTCTGGCTGGAAAGCTATCTGGCGAAATACCCCCATACCGTGATCATCATCAGCCACGACCGGGGCCTGTTGAACCGGGCGGTCGGGGCGATCCTGCACTTGGACAACCGCAAGCTGACGCTGTGGAACGGCCCCTACGACCAGTTCGCCCGGCAAATGGCCGAGCGCCGCGCCGTCCAGGCCGCCGAGGCGAAAAAGGTCGAGGCGCGGCGCGCCCATCTGCAAAGTTTCGTTGACCGCTTCAAGGCCAAGGCGACCAAGGCGGTGCAGGCGCAAAGCCGCGTCAAGATGCTGGAGAAACTGCAACCGATCACCGCCCCCGAAGAGGCGAAGAAGGTGGTCTTCACCTTCCCCACGCCCGAGGAATTGTCGCCCCCGATCATCAATATCGAGGGCGCGTCGGTCGGTTATGGCGGCCCGCCAGTGCTGAAACGCCTGAGCCTCCGGATTGATCAGGATGACCGGATCGCGCTTCTGGGCCGCAATGGTGAGGGGAAATCGACCCTTTCCAAATTGCTGGCCGGCAAACTGCCCGCGGCCGAGGGGCGGATGTCCCGCGCCTCGAAACTGCGCATCGGCTATTTCGCCCAGCATCAGGTGGATGAGCTGCGCCTCGACGAGACGCCGCTGCAACATCTGACCGCGCTGCGCCCCGATGAGGGGCAGGTCAAGCTGCGCGCCCGACTGGCCGGCTTTGGTCTGATGGCAGATCAGGCCGATACCGTGGTCGGCCGCCTGTCGGGTGGGCAAAAGGCGCGGCTGTCGCTCTTGCTGGCGACGCTCGATGCGCCGCACCTCCTGATCCTCGACGAGCCGACCAACCACCTCGACATCGAAAGCCGCGAGGCGCTGGTCGAGGCGCTGAACGATTACACCGGCGCCGTCATCCTCGTCAGCCATGACATGCACCTCTTGGGTCTGGTTGCCGACCGGCTCTGGCTGGTCAAGGGCGGGGCCGTAACGCCCTATGCCGAGGATCTCGACGCCTATCGCCGGATGCTCTTGGCCGCCGAGGACGATCCGAAACCCGCCGCCAAACCCGTGGAACGCGCGAAAAAGCCGGGCCGGGATGAAGTGCTCGCCCTGCGCGCCGAATTGCGCAAATGCGAGGACAGGCTGGCGAAACTCTCGGAAATGCGGGGGAAACTCTCGGCCATCCTTGCCGATCCCGCCCTTTATGAGGACAGCCGCATCGGCGAGCTGGAAGGCTGGAACCGCAAGTTCGCGGAACTCGAAGAGGCTGAACAACGGGCCGAGGCACTCTGGCTTGAGGCACAGGAAAAACTGGACAGCGCCGAGGCATAGACGATCCCTGGCCCTGGGGCGTCGGGTCTGAACAGACGAAAATGGCAGGTCCACATCGCGGGCGAAAGAGCCGAATTCGGTCCGGCCTTGCAGTCAAGCGTCCCACCCGCGGACGGCGGTCGGATCCCCGCGATAGCGACCGACAGCGGTGTGCATACGCAGAGTTGCCGACCGAAGGCCGGCGCCCCGCACCTGACCAAAGTTACAATAGAAATCCGGTCCCACGCAGCCTTTGCCATCCACCAAACCGACAAATCGACTACAAGGGTAAGGCAGCCAAAACCCCTCGCTTTGACACGCCGTATACTGCGCCGACCTTCACCGCGGCTTCGCCAATCTGCCTTCAAAAGCAATTCCTGCCCCCCCACCAGCCACATCCCGCCATTTTCTGTCCCCAAATATCCCGGGGTGAGGCCGCTTGCGGCCGAGGGGCAGCGCCCCTTGCCCGATCCCCCGCAATCGCCTAGCGTTCTGCCTATGGAAACCGCCTTTCTCATCACCGCCTTTGCGACGCTCTTCGTGGTCATCGACCCGCCCGGGCTGGTGCCGCTGTTCATCGCCCTGACCCGCGGTATGGGGCCCGAGCGGCGGCGGGCGATGGCCACACGCGCCTGCATCATCGCCTCGGTCCTCTTGACCGCCTTCGGCATCGCGGGTGAGGCGATCCTCGGCTTTGTCGGCATCTCGATGCCGGCCTTTCGCATCGCCGGCGGCATCCTGCTGTTTCTGACCGCCCTCGACATGCTGTTCGAGCGGCGCACCCAGCGGCGTGAGGGGCAGCAGGCCGATCCCGATCACGACCCTTCGGTATTCCCGCTGGCGACGCCGCTGATCGCGGGACCCGGGGCGATTGCCTCGATGATCCTGTTGATCGGTCAGGGCGGCGGCGACTGGGGCGCGACCTTTGCCTTGCTGGGGCTGATGTGGGCGATGATGCTGGTGACCTTTCTGTTCCTGCTGGCCTCGCCCCCGCTCGAGCGCCTCTTGGGCCGCACCGGCACCATCGTGATCACCCGCCTGCTGGGGATGCTGCTGGCGGCGCTCTCGGTGCAATTCGTGATCGACGGCATTCGCCAGACCGGGTTGATCTGACCTGCGATGGACAGCGAAACCCTTGCCCGGCTGGCCTATCTGGCGCTGCTCATGGCAGCGGTCGGTGGCTGGGTGATGGTCGAATACCGGGGCCGGATGGGCCTTGCGCTGCGCAGCGCCTTTGCCTGGGGCATGATCGTCATCGGGCTGATGGCGGCCTATGGGCTGTGGCAGGATATCCGGCAGGATCTGCGCCCCAGGGCGCAGATCGGTGAGGGGGGCGAGATCCGCATTCCCCGCGCCGAAGACGGCCATTACTACATGACCGTAGAAATCGACGGCCAGCCCGTCGCCATGATGGCGGACACCGGCGCCACGCGGATCGTCCTGACCGAGGCCGATGCCCGCCGCCTTGGCTTTGATCCCGCGCGGCTGGTCTGGCAGGGAGAGGCGCGCACCGCCAACGGGGTGGTACGCACGGCCCATGTCACCTTGCCGGATCTGAGCTTTGGCCCCTATCGCGACACCTCGGTCTCTGCCTGGGTAAATGGCGGCGAGATGGATCTGTCGCTGTTGGGTATGGACTATCTCGGCCGTTTCCGCATCGAGATCGCCGGCGGCGAGATGATCCTGCGGCGCTAGGGCGCGGCGGGTTTCTCGGCCTTTTTCTCCCAGCGGTTGCCATCCTCGGCCCAGTATTGCGCGGCAATGCCGGCCTCGGTGATCCGCTTCCAATAGCGGCGGGCAGCCTCGAGCAGCGGCTTGTCCTGATCGTCAAAGATCACCCAGACCCGCTGCAAGCTCCGCGCCTCTTCCTCGCTGGCCTCGGCCCCGTCCAGCAGCATCAGCCCCTGAGCGCCATTCACCACCGGCCCCGCGCCCAACAGGACCGGCTGATCCGCGTCATGCGCCGTTCCCTCGTGCCCGTGGGGGATGAAATCATCCTCCGGCTCCAGCCAGAGCCGCTCATCCAGCCGGGCCAGATGGGCGGGGTCGGGCGAGCGGATCATCACCCGCCAGCCCTGCCCCAGCGCGCGGCCCATCAACAGGCGCAGGGTCTGTTCCGGCCCGGAATGGCTGAGCTGATAGAACATCACCACGCCCATCGGCGGTCCCCTTGCCTCGTATCGGGCGCGCCCCCCCCGGGCGTCCCGGGTTTCCCAAGATTGACCCCCCCCCCGC
>CALLZQ010000324.1 GCA_937858255.1 uncultured Tabrizicola sp. | reverse complement strand
ATATTCTGCCGTGTGCTGGTAGACGCTCAGCCAGCGTTGCTGCTCAGGCGTCACCGCCTGCCCGCGCTCTGTGCGGGCTTCCAAATCCAAAGCCCGCTTGAAGCGGTCCCGCGCGGTTTCCTCTGGCTCAGGTCCGCGCCGCATCCGGGCGGTCAGATCGGCCACTATGGCTGCCTGCTCTGCGGCAATCGCGGTCTGGTCCTCAACTGGACGATCTTGACGTGCGGCAAAGGCTGCCCCCGGCAGCGGCACCGCTCCCCGCTTGCCAAAGGTCGGGCGAACGACCTTTGCCTCGACATTCGGCGGTGCATCCTCGGCGTCGGCCGCAAGATCATCCAAGGTTCGCCCGACCTCGGTCGCGGTCAGGCGGCGCTGCGCATCCAATGCGGCACGTTCTGCCTTGATCCAGGCACTGCGGGCACGGGCATGGGCCCGGGCCTCATCCATGTCGAAAAAGCCGACCTTTTGGCGCACCGGGGCATGGCCCAGATAGGCATTGCCTTCGGAATAGATGTGGACCCCGTCCCAGAAGGCGGCAGGGTCGAACCGGATGATGACCCGCTCCCCCTGGATGCGGTGCATCCACTCGGCCCAGAACTCATTCCCCTGAAACCAGACCGCACCGGTGTTGACATCTGCTCGGACCCGGTCCGCGGCCAACAGCCACCAGCGCCTCTGCGCCTCACTCGCCTTGCGGATCGGTCGGACGGCAAAACTCTCGTCAAAGACCTCGGCAAAGGATCGTCCATAGGCCACCTCAGACCGCCGCCCCTGCCTTGTATTGTGCTCCTCGATGCCCTCGGCCAGAACCGAAAGGAAATCGTCGAGAGGGATGGCACGGCTGCCCCAATTCTCGGGCTTCGCATCAGGCCGGTTGCCGGTATAGGCCCCCGCAAGTCGGGGATCCTTGCTGATCGAAGAACACATGTCCCGGAACGCGCGCTCGATGGGCTTTGACTGACCGCTGTAGGGCGTGGCCCAGTGAATCGTGCAGCCAAGGGCGGTGAAGAGGCCCGGAATATCCTCTTCCTTGACCTTGAACCGATAGCGCGTGGATGCGCCGCCTGTGATCGCCTTGGCGGCAAATTCTCGCCCGTTGTCGAGGAGCACATGCTCGGGGATGCCGTATTCGCTGATC
>CALLZQ010000323.1 GCA_937858255.1 uncultured Tabrizicola sp. | reverse complement strand
CCCCTCCGCATAGACCGGCGCGCCGGTGGCGGCCTTGATCGCCGCCGTCGCCGGGGAATGGTCGCGATGGGTGTGGGTGACGAGGATGGCCTCCACCGTCTCGCCCTTCACCGCCTCGAGCACGGCCGCGATGTGGCGGGGATTCTGGCGATGATCCGGCGGCTGGGGGCAATGGTCGGGGCGGGTGAGCAGGCCGAGGCGCTGGCGGCGGGCTATGAGGCGCGGATTGCCGAATTGCGCGCGATCCCGCGCCCGGTGCGCCCCCGGGTCTGGTTTGAGGAATGGGATGAGCCGCTGATCTCGGGCATTGGCTGGGCGGCGGAACTGGTGGAAATCGCCGGGGGCGCCGATTGTTTTCCCGAGCTGTCGCGCGAGGGGCTGGCCCGCAACCGGATTGTCAGCGCCGAAGACGTCGCGGCACGGGCACCCGATGTCATTCTGGCCAGCTGGTGCGGCAAGAAGGTGGTGCCGGCGCGCATCGCCGCCCGTCCGGGCTGGCAAGAGGTGCCGGCGGTGCGGGCAGGCCGGATCCATGAGGTCAAGTCGCCGCTGATCCTCGCCCCGGGGCCAGCGGCCTTGGGGCCGGGACTGGAGGCGATCCGGGCGGCTCTCTGGCCCGGTGAAGCGGATATGGCCTGAAAAGGGGGGCCGCCCGCGGGGGCATCGAGCCCCCTTGGCCGGCATTGCCATGGAAGGGTTGCGGCGTCGGCGCCCTGCGCGGCCGGGTCTCAGGGCGCGATGGTCACCTCTTGGCGCAGGCTGCCATCATGGTTGAAGATCAGGATCTGCCCCTGATCTGTCACCACCGCCACCCAGTCGGCATGCATGGTCACGGCGACGGCCTTGGCGCCGCTCTCCAGCCGGATCGCGGCGGGCATCACCGGCTCGCTGCTGGCGCCCGGCATGCGGGGGACAAGCAGCCCGACCACGGGTATGACACCGACAATCATGGTGATCATCAGCACGATCACCATCCACTTCAGGAAAGCCAGCGAGGGCGGCAGGCTTTCGGCGGCAGGAGATTTGTCCATGGCGGAGCCTTTCGTTGACGATGGCGATGACGAGCCGGAGGCCGGAGTGCCCGCCGGGCAGAGCCTGACGGTGGTCCTGCCCGAAGGCTCGGCTGATCGCCTTGATAAGGCGCTTGCCCGCGCGGTGCCAGAGGGGGCGGCGCTTTCGCGCACGCGCCTTGCACGGATGATCGCCGAGGGGGCAGTGGAGATCGCCGGCGCCCCGGTGCGCGATGCCAAGGCCAAGGTCGAGCCGGGAGCCGAGGTCACGCTGCACCTTGCCCCGCCCGAGGCGCTGGAGACCCTGCCCGAGGATATCCCCCTGACGGTGGCCTATGAGGATGCCGATCTGATCGTGATCGACAAGCCGGTGGGGATGGTGGTGCATCCGGCGCCAGGCAGCCCCTCGGGGACCTTGGTCAACGCCCTGCTGCATCATTGCGGCGACAGCCTTTCCGGTATTGGCGGGGCGCGGCGGCCCGGGATCGTGCATCGCATCGACAAGGATACCACCGGCCTGCTGGTGGTGGCCAAGACCGACCGGGCGCATCACGGCCTTGCGGCGCAATTCGCCGAACACAGCGTCACGCGCCGTTATCTGGCGGTGGGGCATGGCCTGCCTGATGCTGCGGATCCCCGGCTGCGCGGCGTCAAGGGCGTCAGCTTTGAGGCGGGCGGGATCATCCGCATCGCCACGCTTCTCGCCCGGCACAAGAGCGACCGGCAGCGGCAGGCGGTGGTCTGGCATGACGGGCGCCATGCGGTCACGCGGGTGCGGGTGCTGGAGGCCTTTGCCGATCAGGCGGCGCTGGTCGAATGCTGGCTGGAGACCGGGCGCACCCATCAGATCCGGGTGCATATGGCCCATGCCGGGCATGGCCTTTTGGGCGATGCCACCTATGGCGGGGCGCGGCGGCTGTCGGCCAAGGCGCTGGGAGAGGCGGCGGCCACGGCCGGCATGGGCTTTGCCCGGGAGGCGTTGCATGCCGCGACCCTTGGCTTTGATCATCCGGTCACGGGCGAGCGGCTGGAATTTGCCAGTGACCTGCCAGCCGATATGGCGGGCCTGATTGCCTGCCTGCGCGCGGGTGCATCTGGTGGCTGACGGGAACCCCGGCAATGTTGCGCACGTTGACATTCGCGTGAGAGGGCCGTCACAAAGCTACCCAAAGCCGCCGGGAATGCCTTCATCCAACGTAAAGGCAATGGTGTTAGGCCCCACACTTGTATCCCGGGGCCGCAATCCTTAGGTTAGTCGGTCCCCGGGGGCTGATGGCACCGGGGCAGAACAGGGGGCATGAGATGAGCACCTATACGACACTTCCCGCACCGAGCCCCGAGCAGGGGCTGAACCGTTACTTGCAGGAAATCCGCAAGTTCCCGCTGTTGGAACCGGAAGAGGAATATATGCTGGCCAAGGCCTGGGTCGAGCGGCAGGATGCGCCCGCGGCGCATCGGCTGGTCACGTCGCACCTGCGTCTGGCGGCCAAGATCGCCATGGGCTATCGCGGCTATGGTCTGCCGCAGGCCGAGGTGATTTCCGAGGCCAATGTCGGCCTGATGCAGGCGGTCAAGCGCTTTGACCCCGAAAAGGGCTTTCGCCTGGCGACCTATGCGATGTGGTGGATTCGCGCCGCCATTCAGGAATATATCCTGCGGTCGTGGAGCCTTGTGAAGCTCGGCACCACCTCGGCACAGAAAAAGCTGTTCTTCAATCTGCGCAAGGCCAAGGCCAAGGTCGGCGCGCTGGAGGATGGTGATCTGCGGCCCGAAAATCTGGCGCAGATCGCGCGGGATCTCTCGGTGTCCGAGGATGAGGTGGTCGAGATGAACCGCCGTCTGTCGGGTTCGGATGCCTCGCTGAATGCCACGGTCGGGTCCGAGGATGGTGGGGCGCAGTGGCAGGACTGGCTGGAGGATGAGGACAGCGATCAGGCCGAGGCCTATGCCGAGCAGGATGAGCTGGATGCCCGCCGCGCCCTGCTGGTTCAGGCTATGTCGGTCCTGAATGAGCGGGAAAAGGACATTCTGATGCAGCGCCGCCTGTCGGATGAACCGGTGACGCTGGAGGATCTGTCGGCCAGCTATGGCGTCAGCCGTGAACGCATCCGCCAGATCGAAGTGCGTGCCTTTGAAAAGTTACAGGAAAAGATGCGCGAACTGGCCAAGGGCAAGGGGATGGCAATCCCCGCCTGACGAAACCTGTTGCCGCCGCCGCTACCTGGCACTGATGGCGGCGGCGGGCATGGCGCGCAGCGCCGCCTCAAGTCCTTTGCAGGCGGTGGGCCATGTATCCTGGCGCACATCAAGGCAGCGCATGCCGGCCGCGGTGGCGGCGGCAATTCCCTGCGCGCTGTCTTCAAGCACAAGGCAGTTCTGCGGCGCCACGCCCAAGGCCGCCGCGGCCTTCAGGTAGAGATCGGGCGCGGGTTTGGGTCTTGGCGCGTCGTCACAGGACAGCACCAGATCGAACAGGGGGCGCAGCCCGGTTTCGGCCAGAAAGGCGGTGACGATGGCGGCCTCGCTATTGGTCACAACGCCAAGGGGAAGCCGTCCGGCGGCAAGCCTCGCCAACCCGACAACCAAGGGGTTTTCCCGCGCCTCGCGGGCGAGGGCGACGGTCAGGGCGATACTGTCGGCGATGGCGCGCGGCGGGTCGAGTTGCTGCCCGCTGTCCTGCATCAGACGCGACAACAGATCGCTCCGCCCCAACCCGGTCAGCGTCATATACCAGTCGCGCCCGATCCGGGCCCCTTGTCGGGCAAGGGTCTGCTCCAGCGCGGGGTGGGGCAGCTCACCGGTCAGCAGCAGCGTGCCGTCGCAATCGACCAGGATCGCGGCGGGGATTTGCGGGACGGTGGCGAGGTCAGGTTTTTGCATGTGGTTCCGGCTCTTGCGGGGATGTCCCCAAACGGGAGAGGGTGATGGCAAG
>CALLZQ010000322.1 GCA_937858255.1 uncultured Tabrizicola sp. | reverse complement strand
GGCGTCAACGGCGGTCAGGGTGCGATAGGTATCCTCGGAGAAATCCGAGTGGCCGGGGGTATCGTCCAGGTTGAACCGGAACTGGCGGTATTCAAACGACATCGCCGAGGCGGAAACCGAAATCCCGCGTTCCTGTTCCATCTTCATAAAGTCCGACCGGGTACGCCGCGCCTCGCCCTTGGCGCGCACCTGACCGGCCATCTGGATGGCCCCCCCGAACAGCAGGAACTTTTCGGTCAGCGTGGTCTTGCCGGCGTCGGGGTGCGAGATGATCGCGAATGTCCGGCGGCGGGCGATTTCTGGCGGGAGGGCGGGGCGATTGTCGAGCATGGGCGGCTAGTAGCGCAAAGCGTGGCAGCCGTCCACTGGGGTTGCGGCCTGTCAGCGACGGTCGCGGTCGCCGCGCCGGGGTTGGGGGATCAAAGTCTGGCGCCCCAGATTGTCGAGCATCTGCCGGCTGGCCTCGGTGCCGAAATGCTGTGACTGGGCAAGGCCGGGAAACCGCTGGCGCAATTCGCTGGCCAGTTCGGCGGGCAGATGCCGGACCGTCGCGTCATTGACCATCAGGCTTTCGGCGGGTACGCCCTCGGCATAGATGATCTCGTGATGATCGAAGACCAGACTGAAATAGTCGATATAGCCGCCCTCGCGCTGAAACACCTTTTCATCGTCAACCAGATGCTTGGCCTGAATCAGGATCTCGGCGGTTTCCAGACCGGGCCGGCGGTTGCGCTGGTACAGGAAGATGCGGTGATGCGGGCTGACGATCAGATCGCCGATATTGCCCAGCGTGCCGGCGCTGATCACGATGGGGGCAAAGGCGCCCACTGCGCGCAGCGTCGCCTTGCCGACCCAGCGCAGCGGTTCTGCGCCATGGTCGCGGGTCAACACACGCTCGCCCGGGGTCAGATCTTCGATGGCGCATTGCCGGCCATCGGCGAGGGTGATCATGGTGCCGCGCGCGAAGGACACGCAGAGCAGATCGGCCAGCGCCACATCCTCGGGGCTGGCATCAATGTCGATCAGCGTATAGTCCAGCCCGATCCCCATCGGCGACAAGGGCAGGGCCACACCCGGCCCGCTGTCGAGTTCGAGATAGAGCAGTTCGACCCGGCTGGCATCCGAGGCCAGCAGCGTATAGCGCGCGACCAGCCGCACGCCCTCACCCGGGGTGCCGATCTGGCTGCCGCTGGCAATGCGCTGGCCGTCCGGCCCGCGGCTGAGGACCATGCGCAGTGGCACAGCCGCCTCTTCCAGCGCATAGAGATCGCCCTGGCACACCTCATGCGGCCCGGCCAGCCCGTCGCCGCCATTCACCCCGTGAATCACATAGATCGCATCCGAGGCAAAGACCTGGCAGGCATGTCCGGGAAGAGCGGATGCTTGGGGCGGAGGCGGCGTCGGATCAGAGGTCATCTGGGCGAAAGGTCCTGTAAACTGAACGAAGTATACGACATGCAGGCCCCAAATCCCGCAGAATTTCCATACATTCGCCTTCCGCTTGCGTCAATCGCGCTTGCCTTTTGTCACCGGGCAACGGCTTTTGGTTCGGCGACAGGATGAAGGGAGAGGATGAGGATATGGATCTGGGTATCAGGGGCAAGCGGGCGCTGGTCTGCGCGGGGTCCAAGGGGCTGGGGCGCGGCTGTGCCGAGGCACTGGCCGGGGCCGGGGTGGATCTGGTGCTGAACGCACGGGGTGCCGAGGCGCTGGAGGCGGCGGCGGCGGATTTGCGGGCGCGGTTCGGGGTGTCGGTGGTGACGGTTGCCGCCGATGTGACTGACCCGGAGGGGCGAGACCGGGTGATCGCGGCGGCCGAGGGGATCGACATTCTGGTCACAAATGCCGGCGGGCCGCCGCCGGGCCTGTGGTCGGACTGGTCGCGTGACGATTTCATCAAGGCGCTAGATGCCAATATGCTGACCCCGATTGCGCTGATGCAGGCCGCGCTGCCGGGGATGATCGCGCGGGGCTGGGGGCGGGTGGTCAATATCACCTCGGGCTCGGTCAAGGCGCCGATCCCGCAACTGGGGCTGTCGAATACTGCCCGCACCGGCCTGACTGGCTTTGTCGCCGGCACGGCGCGGCAGGTGGCGCGGCATGGGGTGACGATCAACAACCTGCTGCCGGGGATCCACGATACCGGCCGGCCGGTGGCGCTGGATACGGGCGTGACCAAGGCCGAGGGGATCAGCATGGAAGAGGCGCGCGCCAAGCGGGCCGCGACGATTCCCGCCGGGCGCTATGGCACGGCGGCGGAATTCGGCGCGGCCTGTGCCTTTCTGTGCAGCCAGCACGCCGGGTTCATCGTCGGGCAGAACCTGCTGTTGGACGGCGGGGCGATCAACGCGACGATCTGAAGTCTGGACGCCCCGGGGCGGGGCTGTTAGGGGATGCCTGAGAGAAACGCTAGGAAACCCATGCCGCAATCCCGCCCCCGTCTGGTTGCCGAGCATCTGAGCCGCGCCTTTGGCGGCCGGCCCGTGGTCGATGATGTCTCGCTCTCGGTGCTGCCGGGGCAGGTGACCTGCCTGCTTGGCCCCTCGGGCTGCGGGAAGTCGACGACGCTGCGGATGATCGCCGGGGTTGAGCGTGCCGATCAGGGCCGCGTCCTGATCGACGGGACGGAAATGGCCGGGCCGGGGCTGCATCTGCCGCCGGAAAAACGCTCAGTCGGGCTGATGTTTCAGGATTTCGCGCTGTTTCCGCATCTGACGGTGGCCGAGAATGTGGGCTTTGGCCTGAAAGGCGACCGGGCGGCACGGGCGGAACGGGTGGGTGAGTTGCTCGAACGGGTGAACCTGACCGGGTTCGGCCCCAAGCATCCGCATCAGCTTTCGGGGGGTGAGCAGCAGCGCGTGGCGCTGGCCCGCGCCCTGGCGCCGCGCCCCAAGGTCATGCTGATGGATGAGCCGTTTTCCGGCCTCGACAACCGCCTGCGCGATGGCATCCGCGACACCACGCTGGATATCCTCAAGGAAGAGGGGACGGCGGTGGTGCTGGTGACGCATGAGCCGGAGGAGGCGATGCGCATGGCCGATGAGATCGTCTTGATGCGCGCGGGGCGAATGGTGCAGATGGGCGCGCCCTATAACGTCTACAACGCACCTGTCGACCGGGCAGCAGCCGCGTTTTTCAGCGATATCAACGTGATCCGTGGCACGTCGAAGGGCGCGCTGACCCAGACACCCTTTGGCGCCTTTCTGACGCCGGGCCATGCGGACGGGGCCGAGGTCGAGATCGTGATCCGCCCGCAGCACCTGAAGATCGACTTTGACCGCGCCGGGCGGGGGCCGAACCCGACGCCGCAGGATGGCACGCCGGCGCGCGGAACGGTGATGCGGGCACGCTATCTGGGGCGCGAGTCGCTGGTGGAATTCCGCATGGATTTCGACGGCTCGACCCTGACCGCCTCGGTCCCCGGGGTGTTTCTGCCGCGCCCGGGCACGGTTCTGTGGCTGATGATCCGGCGTGACCGCTGTTTCGTTTTTCCGGCGCGGGCGCGCGGTTAGGCGGGCGCCTCACCCGTCACGCCCTCAGCCGCCAGCCGGGCCTGATAATCGGCCAGACCCCGGCCCGGTTCGGCCGGAAAAGGCTCGCCCGTTTCGGTCAGCGCCGCGATCCGGTCTACCCGAAAGTTACGGAAATCACTGCGCGCCTCGCACCAGGCGGCGAGGGTCCAGACCCGGCCCCAAAAGGCCAGTTGCAGCGGGCGGATGTCGCGATGCGTCTCATGCCCGTCATGGTCGATATAGGTGATCGACAGCCGCTCCTCGACCCGGATCGCCCGGCGCAGCGCGGGCAGCAGGCTGGCGGCACGTTTCGTCTCATTGCCGGTAAAGACGAAAAGCTCATCTTCTTCGCCCTCGGGCGGGGCGGGGGTGACGCTGGCGGTCTTGCTCGCCAGCGGCGCGGTCAACGCGCAGACGCTTTACGGCATT
>CALLZQ010000321.1 GCA_937858255.1 uncultured Tabrizicola sp. | reverse complement strand
ATGTCAGGCAAGGCAGGGAAGCGCCACGGCGGCAATCCGGGCAGAGCCATCGGCGGTGTTGCAACAGTCAAAGCCACCCTCTTCGTTCGAGGCGCCGATCTGGATGCCGCCCTCATTCACCTGCCGCAGAATGCCCGAGGGGCGTGAGAGCAGGGGGGGCAGGCGTTCGGTGATCATCACCTGCCCGCGCTGGGGGCGGATGGGGGCGCGAAAGCCCAATTGTGGCCCCAGACGCGCGGCGCCAAGGCCCGCCGCCATCACCACCCGGTCCGCCCGGAACGTCTGACCCGTCGCAGTGGTCAGCAGGAATTCGTCGGGTTTGGCGGCATCCGTCACCGTCTGGCCCGTCAGGACGGTACCGCCCATGCGCCGCACCTCAGCCGCCAAGGCGCGCAAGAGGTGCAGGGGGTTCACATGCCCATCCTCATGGTGAAACAGTGCCCCGGCGACACGGGGGCCAATCGCCGGCTCTTCGCGTTTCAGCGCATTATGGCCAAGGATCTCATAGGGGTAGTCGCCGCCGAGGTCCGCGCGCAGTTTGTCATAGCGGGCGGCCCGCGCCTCCATCACCGCCTCATCGACGAAGAATTCATACCCGCCGCGTTGTTGCAAGGACAGGTCGGCCCCCGTCGCATCGGCCAGCCCGGCCGCGAAATCCCGCCAGAGCCGAGCCGAGCCGCGCGTCCAGCGGGCATAGGCGGGGTTGTCGAGGCCCTTGGATTGAACCCAGATCAGCCCGAAATTCCCGCGCGAGGCGCGGTGGTCGCGGTCCTCTCCATCCAAAACCAGCACACTGCGCCCGCGCCGTGCAAGGCCATAGGCGACCGACAGTCCGACCACGCCGCCGCCGATGATCGCCCAGTCATGGACCATCAGAACACCCGCGGTTGCAGGCTGGACTGGAACCAGGTGACAAAGCTGTAGATCGAAAACACCGGCAGGCCGGTCGCGCGGCGGATGTCCTCGGCATAGGGGATCATGTTGGTGCATTCCAGCACGATGGCGCCCAGATCCGGGTGCGCGGCGCAGAGCGCTTTTGCGGCCTGCACATTGTCCTGACGCGCGGCCTCGACATCCAGCGTCAGTTCATTGCCCAAAATCGCCCGGGTGAATTCGCGCCCGCCTTCGGTGCTGCCGATGGGGGTGCCGGGGGGCACATGCGCCTTTTCCAGATGCCGGGGCGTCAGGGTCGAGGCGGAAATCGTCAGGACGCCAGCCCGCCGACCCGGGGGGAGCAGGCGATTGACCATGCCCACCTGCATCAGCGAGGAGGTCGCCACCGGCACGCCGGTCACGGCGGCCAGTTCA
>CALLZQ010000320.1 GCA_937858255.1 uncultured Tabrizicola sp. | reverse complement strand
CGGTGCTGCTGCGCGCCGGTGCTCTGCCGGGCGAGATGACCTTCCTTGAAGAGCGCACCGGCGGCCCGGAACTGGGCCAGGACTCGATCGACGCCGGCAAGGTCGCTGCGGCGGTGTCGATGATCGCGGTGGTGTTCTTCATGTGGGCCAGCTACGGCATCTTTGGCTTTTTCGCCAACCTCGCGCTGGCCATCAACATGGCGCTGATCTTTGGCGCGCTCTCGACGGTGGGGGGAACGCTGACGCTGCCGGGTATCGCGGGCATCGTCCTGACCATCGGTATGGCGGTGGATGCCAACGTTCTGGTGTTCGAGCGTATCCGCGAGGAATTGCGCAGCGCCCGTTCCCCCGGTCGCGCCATTGAACTGGGCTATGAAAAGGCGATGTCGGCGATCATTGATGCCAATATCACCACCTTCATCACCGCCGTCGTGTTGTTTGCCGTCGGCGCCGGGCCGGTGCGCGGTTTTGCCATCACACTGGGGATCGGCATCATCACCTCGGTTTTCACCGCGCTTTTCGTCACGCGCGTCTTTGTCGAGCTGTGGTTCAACCGCGCCCGGCCAAAGACCATCACGGTATAAGGGGAACGGAACATGGCTTGGCGTCTGCGGCTGGTTCCCGAAACGACCAATATCGACTTTTTCCGCTGGCAGTGGATCACCTTTGGCGGCTCGGTGCTTCTGTCGGTGATTGCCATCGTCGCCTGGGCCTTTGTCGGGCTGAATTTCGGCATCGACTTCAAGGGCGGCACCACGATCCGCACCGAATCGACGCAAGTGGTGGATGTCGGCGCCTATCGCGCAGCACTGGCCGGTCTGCCCGTGGGCGATGTGCTGATCACCGAGGTCTTTGACCCCTCGTTCCGCGAGGATCAGCATGTGGCGATGGTCCGCATCTCGGCGCAAGAGGGCGCCGAGGCGATCACGCCCGAGACGATCACGGCGGTTGAGGCAGCGCTTCAGGCCCATGACCCGGCGCTGAAGATCGCCTCGGTGGAATCGGTCGGCCCCAAGGTTTCGGGTGAGCTGATCTGGGCGGCAGTCCTGTCGATGGTCGCCGCAACGGCCTGTATCCTGATCTACATCTGGCTGCGGTTCGAATGGCAATATTCCGTGGGCGCCGTCGCGGCGCTGGTGCATGACGTTTTCATCACCATCGGGATTTTCGCGGTGTTTCAGATCAAGTTCGATCTGGCGGTGATCGCGGCCCTGCTGACGATTCTGGGCTATTCGATCAACGACACCGTGGTGGTCTTCGACCGGTTGCGGGAAAACCTGCAAAAGTACAAGACCATGCCGCTGCGCGATGTGATGAACCTGACGGTGAACGAAACGCTGAGCCGGACGCTGATGACCTCGGGCACCACGCTGATTGCCCTGATCGCCATGCTGATCTTTGGCGGCGATGTGATCCGCGGCTTTGTCTTTGCCATCACGGTCGGCATCGTTTTGGGCACCTATTCCTCGGTCTATGTCGCCAAGAACATCGTGCTGATGATCGGTCTGGACCGCAGCGAAAAGAAAAAGTCGGCCGCGCCCGACGAATTCGCCAATATCGACGCCTGAGCCGATGCGCCTGACTGAGATCAGCTATGGCACGGCCCAGCCGATCGAGGGCTATGGGCCGGGCTTTTTCCGCATCGGCGGGCATGTGCTGCGCGGGGCGGCGCTGGTGACCCCTTGGGATGCCGGGGCCTGGGGCGGGCTGGAGGACAACGCCACGCCGCTGGCGCTGTCGGGCAAGATCGATGTGCTGCTGCTGGGGATGGGGGCCGAGATTGCCCATCCGCCCCGGGGCTTTCGTCTGGCGCTGGAAGAGGCGGGGGTCGGGGGTGAGGGGGTGAACACCCCGG
>CALLZQ010000319.1 GCA_937858255.1 uncultured Tabrizicola sp. | reverse complement strand
ACAAAAGCCACCTTCCCCCCCCTCTCTCCGAGCGGGCAATTCCCCCGCCCCACTTCCGCCGGGTGGAGCGCCAGCCGCTTACCCGCCCCTGACAGGCTTTCACTGCGCGCCACCGCCAGAAATACCCGCAGATCATCCCAGTCCACGCTGCCACCTTTGCAATTTCGCAAAACGCTTTTGGTATATTTCCGCTTTTTCCGGCATTTTCGCAAGGCTACTGTGCCGCCAGCAGATCGGGAGGAGCCCCTATGAAAGAGATCGGTCACTGGATCAATGGCAAGCGCGTGGCGGGAACGTCGGGTCGCTTTGCAGATGTGTTCAACCCCGCGACGGGTGAGGTGCAGGCCAAACTCGCACTGGCGAGCAAGGCCGAGCTTGATGCCGCTGTCGCCGCCGCTGCCGCCGCGCAACCGGCCTGGGGCGCCACCAACCCGCAGCGCCGTGCGCGGGTGATGATGAAATTCGTCGATCTGTTGAACCGCGACATGGACAAGCTGGCCGAGGCCCTGTCCAGCGAACACGGCAAGACCTTCCCCGATGCCAAGGGCGATATCCAGCGCGGTCTGGAAGTGATCGAATACTGCATCGGTGCGCCGCAGATGCTCAAGGGCGAATTCACCGACAGCGCCGGTCCGGGCATCGACATGTATTCGATGCGCCAGCCCTTGGGCGTGGCCGCCGGCATCACCCCCTTCAACTTCCCGGCGATGATCCCGCTGTGGAAAATGGGCCCGGCCCTTGCCTGTGGCAACGCCTTTATCCTGAAACCGTCCGAGCGTGACCCCTCTGTGCCGCTGATGCTGGCCGAACTGATGCAAGAGGCCGGGCTGCCCGATGGCGTGTTGCAGGTGATCAACGGCGACAAGGAATCGGTGGATGCGATCCTCGACAACCCGACCATCGCCGCGGTCGGCTTTGTCGGCTCGACCCCGATTGCCGAATATATCTATGGCCGCGGCTGCTCGAACGGCAAGCGCGTGCAGTGCTTTGGCGGCGCCAAGAACCATATGATCATCATGCCCGATGCCGATCTGGATCAAGCCGCCGATGCGCTGGTCGGTGCGGGCTATGGTGCGGCGGGCGAGCGCTGCATGGCGATCTCGGTCGCGGTGCCGGTGGGCGATGAAACCGCCGACCGTCTGATCGAAAAGCTGGTGCCGCGCATCGAAAAGCTGAAAGTCGGCCCTTATACTGCCGGCAACGATGTCGATTACGGCCCGGTCGTGACCGCCGCCGCCAAGGCCAACATCCTGAAGCTGGTGCAGTCCGGCGTCGATCAGGGCGCGAAACTGGTGGTCGATGGCCGCGACTTTGCCCTGCAGGGCTATGAGAGCGGCTTTTTCGTCGGGCCGCATCTGTTTGACCATGTCACCAAGGACATGGACATCTACAAGAAAGAGATCTTCGGGCCGGTGCTTTCGACCGTTCGCGCCAAGTCCTATGAAGAGGCCATCGGCCTGGCCATGGACCATGAATATGGCAATGGCACCGCGATCTTTACCCGCGATGGCGATACGGCGCGCGACTTTGCCAACCGCATCAACATCGGCATGATCGGCATCAACGTGCCGATCCCGGTGCCGCTGGCCTATCACACCTTTGGCGGCTGGAAGAAATCGGCCTTTGGCGACCTGAACCAGCACGGGCCGGATGCGTTCCGCTTCTATACCCGGACCAAGACCATCACCTCGCGTTGGCCCTCGGGCATCAAGGAAGGCTCGGCCTTCAACTTCAAGGCCATGGACTGAACGGCGCTTTTGTTGGCAGATCGGGGGCGGCCGCCGGGCCGCCCCTTTTCACGTTTTTGTGAGCCCGGGTAAGATCTTCCCCATGCCAGGGTCGGGGATACCGGACCCCGGCGATTTCTTCGTTGTCGTAGGAATGCAAGCTGTGTTCTCTTGATATTGTGATCGCCGCGTGAGAAATCGCCATGCCCGTCAGCTATACCATTCTGAAAGACCTGGATGTGGTCTATGTGCGCTACTGGGGCCGCGCCAGCATGGCCGAGGGCATGAAGTGTTTCGGCGACTATCTGGCCCATCCCGACGCCCATGCCGGGCAAAAGCAACTGGTTGATCTCTCAGCCGTCACGGTGCCGATCTCGGACTATGCCGACGCCATGAAATTCATGGCGCGGATGGCGGACATGTTTCACGAGGCCGCGCCGCAGACATTGCTGGTCTGTTATGCCCCGCATGAGATCGCGCGCCAGTCGGCCTTTGTCGGTCTGCGCTCTTGGGCGGGGGTCGATCATGTGGTGTTCCGCGTCATGGATGACGAGGCGGCGGCGCTGCGGTTTCTGGGCTTGCCGGTGGACAGCATTGCCGAACTGCTCGCATCGGCGTGAACCCCGCACAGGATGGCCTTGCCAAGCGCGGCTTTTCGCGGTCCTCTGGGATATGCGCATATCAGGCCCCTGCTCCCCCTGCCCTCTGCCCACCCCGATCTTGCGGCGGGTCGCGGCATGAACTGGGTTGCCACCATTCCCGATCTCTTGCCCGGACATGCCGGGCGGCTTGCCGCGCTGCCACCCAAGGATATTCCCCGCGGCGTGACCCTGTTTCGCCCGGGGGAACATGCGCATGGATTTGCGGTGGTCCTTTCGGGCCGGGTCGAGGTGAATCTGACCGGCCCCTCGGGGCGGGAAATCCTGCTCTATGCGGTCGAGCCGGGCCAGTCCTGTGTCCAGACGACCCTTGGCCTGCTGGGCGGCGAGGCCTATTCGGGCGAGGCGGTGACGGTCAGCGATGTCCGGGTGATCTCGATCCCCAAGGCGCTGTTTCTCGAAATGATGAATGCCGACGCGGGGTTTCGCGGTTTCGTGATGGCCAGCTTTGCCCGGCGGATGCATGACATCACCCGGCTTTTGGAACGGGTGGCCTTTGGCCGGGTCGAAAGCCGGCTGGCGGCCGAGCTGTTGCAGCTTGAGACCGATGGCAGGGTCAGCGCCACCCATGCCGAACTGGCCGCGCGTATCGGATCGGCGCGCGAGGTGGTGACGCGACGGATCGACGGCTTCGTGCGCGAAGGTTGGGTGGTGGCCGAACGCGGCGAGGTGCGGCTGTGCGACCGCGCCGCTTTGCGGCAGCTTGCCGCATCGCTTTCGTGACCAGATCACAGACGCGGGTGGCCGCCGGATCTAGGCTGTGACCATGACCCGCGATCGGGCGGGTTGCAGCCGAAAGGAAATTCCCATGTTCAAGACCAATGTCGGCGGGATCGACCGCATCCTGCGTATCGTCGTCGGACTGGCCCTGCTGGTCTGGTTCTTCTTCGATAACGGTGCCGGGTTCTGGCATTATGCAAAACTGATCGGCATCGTGCCGCTGGCGACCGGGCTGATGTCCTCTTGCCCGCTGTATTCGATCCTTGGCCTCAGCACCTGTCCGCTCAAACAGGCCTGAACCGGGAACGATTGGCCCGCTGATGCGTAGTATCCCCGACGAAAAGAAAGGATACTGCCATGAACCCCTCGTTTCGCATGATCGCCCTTGCCTGCGTGGCTGGGCTGGGCCTCGCCGGCCCGGTCCTCGCAGAAAAGCCGGGCAAGGGCCATGGGGCCAACTGGAAAAACGGGCAGGCCCATGCGCCTGCCCATGGCCTGCATTGCCCCCCGGGCCTTGCCAAAAAGAACCCGCCCTGCGTACCGCCAGGTCAGGCCAAGAAAGCCGAGCCGCAGGCATATCATTCCATCGCGGTCGGCGATTATATTCAGGGCGACGACTGGGTGCTGATCTCGGATCCGCTGCGGCTGGGGCTGCGTGACGGCAGCTATGTGCGTTATCAGGACTATGTCTATCAGGTCCGCCCCGATACGCTGGAAGTGCTGGCGCTGGTCGGTCTGGCCGAGAAAATCCTGAACTGACGTTCGCAGGCGAAAAGGCCCCCTGATTCAGGGGGCCTTTTTCGATCTGTGTGGAAGGCGCGCGCCTCAGAACCCCAGATCCATGGGCGAAAAGCCGGAACGCCCAACCGTTTGCACCGCGAAATCCGAGGCATCGGCAAAGGCAGGCTGATCCTGCGTCGCCGCCCGCGCCATCAGCGTCTCGAACAGGGCACGTTCGGTAATCTCTTCGCGGCTGACGACCATGGCCTGCCGCGCAGCAGGATAGCCATCAATCGCAACCTCAACCGTCTGAATGCCCCCCGCGCCCTGACCCGCCAGCCCGAAGATAAAGCCGAAGACCATGGCATAGCTGGCCCCCAGCACCATCAGATGCCCCCAGCGCGGGAACAAGGTCAGCACCATGCTGAGCAAGACCCCGAGGCCAAGGATACCCACGCGCAACATCGCCAGCTCCGGCCCCGAGGCGTGAAATCCTACCAACATCCATAACCAGGCCAACACGCTGATCAGAGCGATCAAGCGGAAGGACATGCTCGAAATTGTCTTTGCCTTGTTCATAATGGCCCCCATAGCCGAGATACCCCCCCTTTCTGCGCGACAATCCGGGCGGGGAAGCGACCATTTGGGGACCATTGGGCGGCAATTCGGCGCCGCCCGGCCACATTGTTGCCGTAACGTAAACTGCCGACGACGCCGCTATTCGGCCGCGACGCGGCGCGGGCGCAGCATGTCCTTGAGATAACGCCCGGTATGGCTGGCCTCGACCTTGGCCACCTGTTCGGGCGTGCCTTCGGCGACGATCTGACCACCGCCATCGCCACCCTCGGGCCCGATGTCGATGATCCAGTCGGCGGTCTTGATGACATCGAGATTATGCTCGATCACCACCACGGTATTGCCCTGCTCGACCAGTTCGTGCAGCACCTCCAGCAGTTTGCGCACATCTTCGAAATGCAAACCCGTGGTCGGTTCATCGAGAATGTAGAGCGTGCGCCCCGTCGCCCGGCGGCTGAGCTCCTTGGACAGCTTGACCCGCTGCGCCTCACCGCCCGAGAGGGTCGTCGCCTGTTGGCCCACCTTGATATAGCCAAGCCCCACTTGGCAAAGCGCATCCATCTTTTCGCGGATCGCAGGCACGGCGCTGAAAAACTCTTGCGCATCTTCGCAGGTCATATCCAGCACGTCGGAAATCGACTTGCCCTTGAACTTGATCTCCAGCGTTTCGCGGTTGTAGCGATGGCCCTTGCAGGTCTCGCAGGTCACATAGACATCGGGCAGGAAGTGCATCTCGATCTTGATGACGCCATCGCCCTGACAAGCCTCACACCGCCCACCTTTGACGTTAAAGGAAAAGCGCCCGGGCTGATAGCCGCGCGCCTTGGCCTCGGGCAGGCCCGCAAACCAGTCGCGGATCGGGGTAAAGGCGCCGGTATAGGTGGCGGGGTTACTGCGCGGGGTGCGCCCGATCGGGCGCTGGTCAATGTCGATCACCTTGTCGAGATGTTCAAAGCCGGTGATCGTCTCACAAGGCGCCGGGGTTTCCCGCGCGCCGTTCAGCTTCATCGCCGCCGTCTTGAACAGTGTCTCGATGGTCAGCGTGGATTTGCCGCCGCCCGAAACCCCGGTCACGCAAACGAATTTCCCCAGCGGGAATTTCGCCGTCACGGTCTTGAGGTTGTTGCCGGTGGCGCCTACCACGGTCAGGGTCTTGCCATGGCCCTTGCGCCGGGTCTTGGGCACCGCAATCTCGCGCTGACCCGACAGGTACTGCCCGGTCAGGCTGGCCGGATCCTCGGCCACCGCGCGGGGCGTGCCGTGGCTAACCACCTGCCCGCCATGCACCCCGGCGCCCGGGCCGATGTCAAAGACGTAATCCGCCTCGCGGATCGCATCCTCGTCATGTTCGACCACCAGCACGGTATTGCCCTGATCGCGCAGGTTTTTCAGCGTGGTCAAGAGCCGGTCATTGTCACGCTGATGCAGACCGATGCTTGGTTCATCCAGCACATACAGCACCCCGGTCAGGCCCGAGCCGATCTGGCTGGCCAGCCGGATCCGCTGGCTTTCCCCACCGGAAAGCGTGCCGGCATTGCGCGAAAGTGTCAGGTAATCGAGGCCGACATTGACCAGAAAACCCAGCCGCTCACGAATTTCCTTCAGGATGGCGCGGGCGATTTCATTCTTCTGATTGGTCAGCGCCTCGGGCACCGTGCCGATCCAGGCATGGGCCTCTTTGATCGACATTTCGGTGACATGGCCGATATGCTTACCTGCGATCTTGACCGCCAGGGCCTCGGGCTTCAGCCGGTAGCCGCCGCAACTGCCGCAGGCGCGGTTGTTCTGGAACCGCTCCATCTCTTCGCGGCTCCAGGCGCTGTCGGTCTCGCGGTAGCGGCGTTCCATATTGGGGATCACCCCCTCGAACACCCGCTTGACCTGATAAATCCGCCCGCCCTCATCATAGCGGAACTCGATCTCTTCGCCCTTGGAGCCATAGAGGAAAAGCTGCTGCACATTTTCAGGCAGGTCTTTCCATTTCTTTTTGCGGTCAAAGCCATAGTGGCGCGACAATGCCTCGATGGTCTGGGTGAAATAAGGCGATTTCGACTTTGACCACGGCGCGATGGCCCCTTGCATCAGTGTCAGCCCCTGATCGGGCACCACCAGACGCTCATCAAAAAACAGCTCCACCCCCAGCCCGTCACAGGCCGGGCAGGCCCCAAAGGGCGCGTTGAACGAAAACAGCCGCGGCTCGATTTCCGCGATGGTAAAGCCCGAGACGGGGCAGGCGAATTTCTCGGAATAGGTGATGCGCTCGCCCTCGCCCTCACTGGGCGCGGTTTCGATCACCGCGATCCCGTCGGCAAGGTTCAGCGCGGTGCGGAAGCTGTCGGCCAGCCGGGTCTCGATCCCCTCGCGCACCACGATGCGGTCCACCACCACGTCGATATTGTGGCGGAATTTCTTGTCCAGCACCGGCGGCTCTTCCAGCTCATGAAACTGGCCATTCACCTTTACGCGCTGAAAACCCTGCTTGCGCAGTTCGAGGAACTCTTTCTTGTACTCGCCCTTGCGGTCGCGCACGATGGGGGCCAGCAGATAGGCGCGCGTGCCCTCGGGCATCGCCATCACCGCGTCCACCATATCCTGCACCTGCATCGCCGTGATCGGCAGGCCCGTCGCCGGGCTGTAGGGCGTGCCGACCCGGGCGAACAGCAGGCGCAGATAGTCATAAATCTCGGTCACCGTGCCGACGGTCGAGCGCGGGTTCTTTGAGGTGGTCTTCTGCTCGATCGAAATCGCCGGCGACAGGCCCGAGATGTGATCGACATCCGGCTTGCCCATCATGTCGAGGAACTGGCGCGCATAGGCCGACAGCGATTCGACATAGCGCCGCTGCCCCTCGGCATAGATCGTGTCAAAGGCGAGGCTCGACTTGCCCGACCCCGACAGCCCGGTGATCACCACCAACTGATCGCGCGGAATATCGACGTCAATGCCCTTGAGGTTATGCTCGCGCGCGCCGCGTACCTCGATGAACTTCTGCTCGGCCATGATCACCCCCGGCAACACCGGACCACACATAGGCCGAATGCGCCGAGTCTCCAATCGCAAAATGAGAACGAAAAGTAAACACGCTGCGGAAACCGCAGCGGTTTTGCTGCTTTTCGCAGCAGGCGGGCACAGCCAGCCCTGTCGCTGGCTTTGACAAGGGCCGCCGGATGGCCTTTGCCACTGGCTGCCCCTTTACACATTCATTTTTTTATATATGTATAAGCTACCACCCCCTGAGGAGTTTGCGATGTTCAACTTCATGCGTTCTGCCCCGCCCCAGCCCAGCCTGACCCCCGACGAAATCTCGCGGCTGGTCGCCTCGGGCGAGATGAGCCTTGTCGATGTCCGCGAAATGGCCGAGGTCCGCGCCTCGGGCAAGGCCAAGGGCGCACAGGTCATCCCGCTGTCTATTCTCGGGCTGAAATGCGACCCGAAATCCGCCGACTGCCTGATTTCACACAATAAACCCGTGGCGCTCTACTGTGCCTCGGGCGGGCGTTCGTCCATGGCCGCACAGACGCTGGCGCGCATGGGCTACGATCAGGTCCATAACCTTGGCGGCCTCGGCGATTGGGTCGCCGCCGGCGGTCAGGTCGAAAGGATTTGACGCCGCCGCGCCTGCAACCTGTGCAGGGCGATCCCCAAGGCACAGGCCAGCAGCGCGATCAGGGCCAGCCCCCCGGGGCCGGCCCCCGCCAGAATCGCCGCCAGCACTGGCGTCCCCGTCGTCGTGCCAAGATTGCCCAGTTGCGCAATCGCCCCCGCCGCCCTTGCCCGACCCTCGGTCGTCGGGTTCAGCGCCGGGATGGCGGCAAAGCTCGCCCCCTGCACCAGCCCCAGCGCCCCGGCGATCCACAGCGCCGCAAAGGTCATCGCCCCGGCCTGCCCCCAGACCAGCGCCAGCCCCAAAAACCCCGGTATCGCCACCGCATAGCCCAATTGCACCAGCCGTACCGGCGCCAGCCGCGACAGTAACCAGACCCCCAGAGTCAGCGACAAGGCAATCGAGACAAAGGGCATGGCCGCCGCTGCCCAAACCGCCCAATCCCCCGGGATCTGCACCGGCAACAGCGTCAGCAGCGCGACATAGAGAAAGGTATAGCAAAAGAAACCCATCGCCGGCGCCGCCATCCGGGGCGAGCGATAGATCTCCAGATGCTGACCCAGCCGACCCCCCGCCCCCCCCCCACGCGGCGCAGGCGCGACATCCGGCGGCAGGATCGCCGCCAACACCAGCGCCAACCCCGCCATCCACAGGGCATGCGCCAGAAACAACCCCTCAATCCGCCAGGGCGCCAACAGGGCCAGCACGGTATAGGTCACGCCAAAAAAGCTGGACCACAGGGTCATCGCCGCGCCACGCCACCGCGCGCTGGTCGCCCCCGCCATGACCATCGGCCCGACCACCACAATGGCAAGATGCGAAAACCCTTCGATCAGCCGGCTCAACAACATCAGCCCATAAGGCAAGACCTGCGCCTGCAAGGCCGACATCGCCGCCCCCATCGCCAGCGCCGCGACAATCGCCCGCCGCGGCCCGATCCGCTCGACCATCAGCCCCGCCGTGGTGCCAAAGATCAGCCCGACCATCCCCACGACCGAAACGACCAGCCCGATCGCCTCGGCTGTCTGCCCCGCATACAGCGTGGCAAAATCGGCATAGAGGATCGAGATCTTGCCAAATTGCGCCGCTGCCCCCAGCCCGGCACACCAGATCGCCAGAACTGTCAGAGCCTGCCGCACGTCCGCCTCTTCATCTGTTCCCAAATACCCTGGGGGGGATGGCTTTCGGCCGCGACGAAAGCCA
>CALLZQ010000318.1 GCA_937858255.1 uncultured Tabrizicola sp. | reverse complement strand
AACCGGACCAAACCCGCCACAGTGCAATGGCAAAGCCCTGAGGCCCCCGCCTATGACCCCGAGGAACTCCTTGAGGTGGTGCCCGCCGATCTGCGCACCCCCTATGACATCCGCGAGGTGATCGCCCGTATCGTCGATGGCTCGCGCTTTGACGAATTCAAGGCCCGCTTCGGTGAAACCCTCGTCACCGGCTTTGCCCATGTTATTGGCTGCCCCGTCGGCATCGTCGCCAATAACGGTGTGCTGTTTTCCGAAAGCGCGCAAAAGGGCGCGCATTTCATCCAGCTCTGCGCCCAGCGGGGCGTGCCGCTCGTCTTCCTGCAAAACATCACCGGCTTCATGGTCGGGCGCAAATATGAAAATGAGGGCATCGCCCGCCACGGCGCCAAGATGGTCACGGCTGTGGCCACTGCCGCCGTGCCCAAGATCACCCTGCTGGTCGGCGGCTCGTTCGGCGCCGGCAATTATGGCATGGCGGGCCGCGCCTATTCGCCCCGCTTTCTCTGGACATGGCCGAATTCGCGCATCTCGGTGATGGGGGGCGAACAGGCCGCCGGCGTCCTCGCCACCGTCCGGCGTGAGGCGCTGGAACGTCAGGGTCAGAACTGGAGCGCCGAGGCCGAGGCCGCCTTCAAACGCCCCACCATCGAGATGTTCGAGCGGCAAAGCCACCCGCTCTACGCCTCGGCCCGGCTCTGGGACGATGGGATCGTCGATCCGCGCCACACCCGGCAGGTGCTGGCCCTCTCGCTCACCGACAGCCTCAACGCCCCGATCGAGGAGACGCGCTATGGCCTTTTCCGCATGTAACCCGCGGCCCCCTCATTTTCTGTCTGCAAATATCCCGGGGGGAAGCGCTTTCGCCATGGCGAAAGCGATGGGGGGCAGCGCCCCCCTGCCCCGCCCAGCCAGAGGTGCCTGCCCATGTTCCACAAGATCCTGATCGCCAACCGGGGCGAGATCGCCTGCCGCATCATCGATACCGCCCGCCGCATGGGTCTCTCCACCGTCGCGGTCTATTCTCAGGCCGATGCCGGCGCCCGTCATGTCCAGATGGCCGATGAGGCCTACCCCATCGGCGGCCCCGCGCCCAAGGACAGCTATTTGCGCGCCGAGGCGATCCTCGCCGCCGCCCGCGCCAGCGGCGCCGAGGCGATCCACCCCGGCTATGGGTTCCTCTCAGAAAATCCCGATTTCGTCGAGGCCGTCACGGCGGCGGGCCTGCCCTTCATCGGCCCCTCGGCGGCGGCGATCCGCGCCATGGGCCTCAAGGATGCCGCCAAGCGGCTGATGACCGAGGCCGGCGTCCCGGTCGTCCCCGGCTATCACGGCATGGATCAGGATCCTGACCTTCTGGCGCGCGAGGCCGCTGCCATCGGCTATCCGGTGCTGATCAAGGCCGTCGCGGGCGGGGGCGGCAAGGGGATGCGCCGGGTGGACCGGCCCGAGGATTTCGCCGCCGCCCTGAAATCCGCCAAGGGCGAGGCGGCCGCCGCCTTTGGCAATGATGCGGTCCTGATCGAGAAATACATCCTCTCGCCCCGTCATATCGAGGTGCAGGTCTTTGGCGATGGCACCGAGGCGGTGCATCTGTACGAACGCGACTGCTCCTTGCAACGCCGCCACCAGAAGGTGATCGAAGAGGCCCCGGCCCCCGGCATGACACCCGAGGTCCGCGCCGCCATGGGGGCAGCGGCGGTGCGGGCGGCGCGCGCCATCGGCTATCGCGGCGCCGGCACCATCGAATTCATCGCCGACGGCGCCTCGGGGCTGCGCGCCGACGGCTTCTGGTTCATGGAGATGAACACCCGTCTGCAAGTCGAACATCCGGTGACCGAGGCGATCACCGGTCTCGATCTGGTCGAATGGCAGATCCGCGTCGCCGCCGGCGAGACCTTGCCGCTGCGGCAGGATCAGATCACCCTCACCGGCCATGCCTTTGAGGCCCGGCTTTATGCCGAGGATGTGCCGGCAGGCTTCCTGCCCGCGACGGGCCGGCTGGACCATTTGCGCTTTGCCCCCGGCGCCCGGGCCGATACCGGCGTGCGGGCGGGCGACCGGATCAGTCCGTGGTATGACCCGATGATCGCCAAGATCATCACCCATGGTCCCACGCGTGAGATTGCCCTGTCGCGCCTGTCGCGC
>CALLZQ010000317.1 GCA_937858255.1 uncultured Tabrizicola sp. | reverse complement strand
GCAAGAGGGGCCTCCCCCGGCGATGCGGGCCGAGGCCGCGTTGATCGTCAGGCCCGGGTTCGACCCCGAGCCTCATATCCTGCCGCCGTCAGGCCCCGGGGTGATCGAAGCCCTAACCAAGGGGCAAACCCTGGCCGAGGCGCTGTCTGGCGCCGCCGAAGAAGAGGCGGGCGCCCTGCTGGGCCTGTTACTGTCTGGCCAAGCCATTGTGGAGATTTTGCCATGACCACTGTTCTTGCGATCTATGACCGGCTGGCCATGGCCCTGCGGGCCGCCGCCCCCGAGCTGTTGCCCTTGCTGGCCCGCCTGTGTTTTGCCGGGGTTCTGGCGGGATATTACTGGTCTTCGGCCCTGACCAAGCTGGAGGGGCCGTTCACCCCCTCGGTCGGGGCCTATGCCCAGATCTTCCCCCGCGCGCTGGAAGCCGCCGGTTACGATGCCTCGGCCCTGGGGATCTGGGCCTGGCTGGTGGTGCTGGCCGGCAGCTACGCCGAGTTCATCCTGCCCGCGCTGTTGATCCTTGGTGCCTTCACCCGGCTGGCCGCGCTTGGCATGATCGGCTTTATCGTAGTGCAGAGCCTGACCGACATCGTGGGGCATGGCGTGGATGCCGGCACGATCGGGCGCTGGTTCGACACCGTGCCCGATGCCCTGATCGTCGATCAGCGCGCGCTTTGGCTCTTGCCGCTTGTGGTCGTTTTGTCGCTGGGGGCCGGGCGGATTTCGGTTGACGCCCTGCTACGTCACCGGCGGCCCTTTGCCGGGAAACCAGCCGTTTCCTAGGAAATCAGCAAGAATCTTGCGGCAAGCCCCCCTGATTCTGCTTGATTTATACCCGGACTGCGGCATCCTGCGGTGATGTGACGACAAGGTTTCTGCCCGCCTCTCTGACCGAAGGCCTGAAATCTGGCTGCACGGCCCATGGCAATTCCGCTGTGGGAGGACTTGAGAGGAGAGACGGATGGCCACTGGCACCGTGAAATGGTTCAACGCTACCAAAGGGTATGGCTTCATCGCCCCCGATGACGGCGGCAAGGATGTTTTCGTTCACATTTCGGCGGTCGAGCGCGCCGGGCTGAAGGGCCTGAACGACAACCAGAAGATCGCCTATGAGCTGCAATCGGGCCGCGATGGCCGCGCCTCGGCCAGCGATCTGCGCCTGCTCTGATCCTGACGGAAGATCTGACATTTCCGGCCCGTGCCTGATGGCGCGGGCCTTTTCTTTCACTGCCCCCTGATTTGAGGGGCCTCAGCCCAGCCAGACCTGTTGCGCCGCCTCGTCCCAAGCGATGGTCCAGCGGCCCTCATGCGAAATCACCGGGCGTTTCATCACGGTAGGCTGCTCGGCGATCTGCACCTCGGGCTCGCTCTCGCGCAGAAAGGCGTTAAAGCTGCGATAGGTTGGCGAGGCCTTGTTGATGGCCCGGTCGCCGAATTCCGTCACGATGGCGGCAATCTCGGCCTCGGTCAGCGGTTCTGCCCGTACATCGCGGAATTGCGGGCTGTGCCCGGCCTCGCGCAGCGCCTTGAGCGCCTTTTTGCAGGTGTCACAGGTGGAAATGCCATAGAGGATCATCGCGGGGCCTTCTTCCCTTGTCGTGCCGGCGCAGGGCCGATGCCGCAAGCAAAAACAGATACTTGCGAAAACGCCTGCTCAGTTGTCGGTTGTCAACTTGTAGCTTGTCGCCCCCGGCTTGTCATCCCCGGCCGTGCCGCCCGGGCGATCTGTCCGGTCAGCCCTGCAAAGCCCGGGTGATTGCCAGCCCGGCCCAGGCCGAGAAGGCAGTCAGGACCGTCCCCCAGAGTGTATCGGTCGCCGCCATGCTCCAGTGCCAATCCCGCAGGATCGCCAGATTGGTGAATTCATACGTGCCATAGGCCATCGCCCCGATCACAGCCGCCGGGATCAGCACCGGCGCCCCGGTCTTCATCGCTGGCCATGAGACAAGATAGATCAGCCCGGCGATATAGGCGGCATAGAACAGCGCCGCCGGCGCCAGCCGGATCGGATCGGCCATCAACGGCCCGATATGGCGTGTGAACAGCGGCTTCATCACGAAGGTCAGCATCAGCGCGTCAAGCACCAGAAACACCCCGGCGGTGGCGGCATAGAGAATGGCGATCGTCTGCATCGGCGGGACTCCTTTCCCGCAAAGCTAGTGCCGGGCGGGCGCAGGCAAGGGCAATCGGTGAAATTCCTTGGCCCTGCGCCGCGCGGCCCTCAGGAAAGCAAGATCACCAGCCAGGCCAGACCGCCGGCCATCGCCGTCACCGCTACGGCGGCGGAACCGCAATCCTTGGCTTT
>CALLZQ010000316.1 GCA_937858255.1 uncultured Tabrizicola sp. | reverse complement strand
TCTCCTCTCCCGCCCCGGAATATGCCCGCCCCTGGGTGGAAACACCCAAGGCCGCGCCCCTGGGCGATGTGCCCGCCATCGGCGCCATCGACGCCCTGCGGGCGCTGATCGGCAGCCCGACCTACGCACATAAATCCTGGGTCTGGGAACAGTATGACAGCCAGGTCGGCGCCGATACCGTCGTGACGCCGGGCCTGCCTGCGGGCGTGGTGCGCGTGCATGGCACGAACAAGGCCCTCGCCTTTACCAGCGACGTGACCCCGCGCTACGTCAAAGCCAACCCCTTTGAGGGCGGCAAGCAGGCGGTGGCCGAGGCCTATCGCAACCTGACCGCCGTGGGCGCCCTGCCGCTCGCCACTACCGACAACCTGAACTTCGGCAACCCCGAAAAGCCCGAGATCATGGGCCAGTTCGTCGGCGCGATCAAAGGCATTGGTGCGGCGGTGGCAGCCCTCGACATGCCGATCGTGTCGGGCAACGTCTCGCTCTACAATGAAACCGATGGCAAGGCGATCCTGCCGACCCCGACCATCGGCGCCGTGGGTCTGCTGGCCTCGGTGTCGGATGTGATCGCCGGGCGCCCCGTCGCGGGCGATCTGGCGGTGGTGATCGGTGCGACGGCGGGACATCTGGGGCAATCGGCGCTGTTGGCCGAGGCCTTTGGGATCGAGGCGGGCGATGCCCCGGCCGTCGATCTGGCGGCGGAAAAGCGCAATGGCGAATTCATCCGTGCCCAGGGCCGCAGCTTGCGCGCCTGTACCGACCTGTCGGATGGCGGTCTGGCGCTTGCGGCCTTTGAAATGGCCGAGGGCGCGGGCACCGGCCTGACGCTCGACAGCGGCGACATCGCCCAGCTTTTCGGCGAGGATCAGGCCCGTTATCTGGTGGCCATCGCCCCAGACGCCCTGCCGGCGCTGCAATCGGCGGCGGAAAAGGCCGGCGTGCCGCTGACGGTGGCCGGGCGCTTTGGCGGCGAGACGGTCAGCCTTGGCGGCAATACTGCACCATTGACAGAAATGTCGCAGCTCTATCGCACGGCATTCGCCGCAAAAACCGGGGTCTGAGGCATCGGGAACCGGGGCATGGCCTTGCAGCCGCCCCGTCCCCAGCCTAGATTTCGGCAGAGACCAGCCGGAGCATGGACCATGGCCATTGAAGCCCACGACATCGAAGCCTTGATCCGCGAGAGCTTCCCCAATGCCGAGATCACCGTGCAGGGGGATGACGGCGCCCATTTCGCCGCCGAGGTGGTGGATGCCTCGTTTCGCGGCATGAACCGGGTGCAGCAACAGCGCGCGGTCTATGCCGCGCTCAAGGGCAAGATGGATGGCGCGCAGGGTGAGTTGCACGCGCTGGCCCTGACCACCCGCGCCCCGGATTGATCAGCGGCCCCGCCGCGTTGAAAGGATGAAAGAGATGACCGCGCAAGACCAGATCCGCGAAACGATCGCCAAGAATGACGTGGTGCTGTTCATGAAGGGCACCAAGATGATGCCGCAATGCGGTTTTTCCAGCCGCGTGGCCGGGGTGCTGAACTATATGGGCGTGGAATTCGCCGATGTGAACGTGCTGGCCGACCCGGAAATCCGTCAGGGGATCAAGGACTTCTCGGACTGGCCGACCATTCCGCAGCTTTACGTCAAGGGCGAGTTTGTCGGCGGCTGCGATATTGTCACCGAGATGACCCTCTCGGGCGAGTTGGACACGCTGCTGGAAACCAATGGTGTCGCCTTTAACAAAGAGGCTGCCGACAAGATCCGCGAAGCAAACGGCTGAATTAACTTCGCCACGCAAGATATTGAAAAGCCCGCGTTTCGCGGGCTTTTTCTATTCGGTCCTTTCCTCGATCCGCTCGGCCAAAGCCTCGGCCCTTGCGGCAATCTCGGCCAGGGTCTCGCGCAGTTGCGGCGGAATCACCGGCACTTCGACCTTTTCGGCGACCGGCGCCGGACGGCCCTCGATCTCGGCCAGTCTGGCCTTGGTCTGGCGCAATTCACCCTCGACCGCCGCCGTCTTGTCGGCCAGCATCAGCCCCGCCATCAGCAGCATCCGCGCCTCGGGGATACGGCCCTCCTGCTAATCCTGGGTTTCTGCCTCGGTATTCATCATCCCGGCGGCGGTGCGCAGAAATTGCTCTCCGCCCGTTTGACATGACACCTGAAACTCACGCCCGCCGATATTGATGGTTACATCAGGCATCCTGCTCTGCCCCCTCTTTCAGCGCCGGCGCGGCCAGCGGATCCAGCGCCATCAGGATCTCGTCCAGTTCAGCCGCCTCGGCCGAGCGCAGCGCCCGCAGCGCCTCCAGTTCCGACAGCATCGCCTTGTTGAGCAGATGCGGCTCGACCCGGTTTTCGGCCATCGCCTCGGTCATGGCGCGCAATTGCTCGCGCAGCGAGACCACGGTCTTTTTCAGCCGCTGCATTTCAAGGCCCTGCACGTCAAGCTGCTTGGTCAGCCGGGCAATCTCGGCCTCAAGCGGCATGGTCGCCGCGGCATCCTTTTCGCGCAACGCCCGCAGCCGTTCCTGCAACTGGGCTGTGACCATGCGCTCTTCATCCAGTGCCTCGGCCAGGCGGGCCAGTTCCTCTGTGCCCCCTGCCGGCTCAGCCGGCGCCGCCGCAATCTCGGGTGCCGGCGCTGCCACGCGGGCCGCATCAATACCGCGATCGATGCGCATCAGCGCCGCGGTGATCCGGCGTTCCAGTTCGGCAATATCGTCCATGCCCCCTCTTTCCCGGTGAGCCCGGTGTTTCCCGGCACCCCAAGGGTGCCCGTTTGGCCTTGTCCCGCCCAGACTGCGAATCGAGACAGGCGGCGTCAAGCCTGATCATAGCGCAATCGGCAAATGTCCACCGCCCTGTTTTGTCAAGCACTTGCAGGTCACACCTGCAAGGCGCGCTTGAACTTGGCGCCGGGGGTGGTAAGGAACGCCCAATCCCACCGCAGCTGAAGGAAACCGGCTTTGGACATCCAGACCCTCCGCGACCGCCATCCCGACCACTGGATGCGCGCCACCGCCATCCGCACGCTGACGCTCGATGCCGTCGCCGCCGCCAATTCTGGCCATTCCGGCATGCCGATGGGCATGGCCGATGTCGCCACGGTGTTGTTCTCGAAACATCTGAAGTTCGACGCCTCGGCCCCCCGCTGGCCGGACCGTGACCGGTTCATCCTGTCGGCCGGCCATGGCTCGATGCTGATCTATTCGCTGCTGCATCTGACCGGCTATGCCGATGTGACGCTGGATCAGATCAAGAACTTCCGTCAATGGGGCGCCATCACCGCCGGCCACCCGGAATATGGCCATGTCTCGGGGGTCGAGACCACCACCGGCCCGCTGGGTCAGGGCATTTCCAACGCCGTCGGCTTTGCCATGGCCGAAGAGCATCTGCGCGCCCGCTGGGGGGCCAAGGTCCAGGACCATTACACCTATGTCATCGCCGGCGACGGCTGCCTGATGGAAGGCGTCAGCCAAGAGGCCATCGGTCTGGCGGGCAAGCAGCGCCTGTCGCGGCTGATCGTCCTGTGGGATGACAATGGCATCACCATCGACGGCAAGGTCTCGATTGCCGATGTCACCGATCAGAAGGCCCGCTTTGCCGCTTCGGGCTGGGACGTGTTCTCTTGCGACGGCCACGACCCCGAGGATATCGACCGCGCGATTACCGCCGCCAAGGCCAGTGCCGGCCCGGCGATGATCGCGTGCAAGACCCATATCGCCATCGGCCACGCCGCACAGGACACCTCCAAGGGCCATGGCGCGCTGACCGACAAGGCCCAGCTTCAGGCTGCCAAAGAGGCCTATGGCTGGCCCTATGGCCCATTTGAGGTGCCGGCCGAGGTGAAAACCTGGTGGGAAGGCGTCGGCCGCCGTGGCGCCGAGGCCCGCGCCGCGTGGGAGGGCCGTCTGGCGGCCCTGTCCCCAGCGAAGCAAGCCGAGTTCGCCCGCATCTTCGCCGGCGAGGCGCCCGCCAAACTCGGCAATGTCATCCGCGCTTTGAAAAAGCAGGCGGCTGCCGATGCGCCCAAGCTCGCCACCCGCTCGGCCAGCGAAAAGGTCTTGGCGGTGGTCAATCCGGTGATGACCGAGACCATGGCCGGCTCTGCCGACCTGACCGGTTCGAACAACACCAAGACGCCGGACCTTGGCACCTTCTCGCCCGAGGATCGCAAGGGCCGCTATGTCTATTACGGGATTCGTGAGCATGGCATGGCCGCCGCGATGAACGGCATGGCGCTCCATGGCGGCGTGCGGCCCTATTCGGGCACCTTCATGGCCTTTACCGACTATGCCCGCCCCTCGATGCGCCTCTCGGCGCTGATGGGCCTGCCGGTGGTCTATGTCATGACCCACGATTCGATCGGTCTGGGCGAGGATGGCCCCACCCACCAGACGGTCGAGCATCTGGCGATCAGCCGGGCCACGCCGAATACGCTGGTGTTCCGCCCTGCCGATCTGGTCGAAACCGCCGAATGCTGGGAACTGGCGTTGTCGCAAAAGGCCACGCCATCGGTGATGGCACTCAGCCGGCAGAACCTGCCTGCCGTGCGCAAGACCCACAGCAATCAGAACCTCTCGGCCAAGGGCGCCTATGTGCTGGCCGAGGCGACCGGCAAGCGTCAGGTGATCCTGATGGGCACCGGGTCTGAGGTAGAGGTTGCGATGAAGGCGCGCGATCTGCTTGAGGCTGAGGGGATCGGCACCCGCGTCGTGTCCATGCCCTCCATGGAACTCTTTGCCCAAGCCGATGAGGCCTATCGCAAAAAGGTGCTACCGGGTGGACCGGTGCGCATCGCCATTGAGGCGGGCGTGCGTCAGGGCTGGGATCGCTGGCTCTTGGGTGAGCGCGGCAAGGACACCAAGGCCGTTTTCGTGGGAATGCCCAGTTTTGGCCCCTCGGCCCCCTATGACCGGCTTTACCAGGAATCCGGCACCACCGCCGAAGCCACCGCCGCCAAGGCCAAGGCGCTGCTCTGAGCCCGCGCCGGAGATCTCAGACCTCCGGCCAAATTTCTTGCAAGAAATTTGCCCCGCGCCTGTGGCGCGGGGTTTCTCTTTGCGCGCGGGTTCAGGCCCCGCAGCAACCGGTCTCTGCCCCGGTTTCCAGCCCTTTCAGGATCGGGCAATCGGGCCGGTCATCGCCGGCACAGGCATGGACCAGATGGCTCAGCGTTTCCTCCATCGCCCGCAGCTCGGCGATCTTGGCCGCGATCTGGGTCAGATGCGCCTCGGCCAGCGCCTTGACATCCGCACTGGCGCGACCCCGATCCTCATAAAGCGCCAAGAGCTTGCGGCAATCCTCGATGGTAAAGCCCAGCCCCCGCGCCCGCGCCAGAAAGGCCAGCTTGTGCAGATCACTGTCGCGAAAGGCTCGGTAGCCATTGGCGCTGCGCAACGGGCGGATCAGGCCGATCTCTTCATAATAGCGGATGGTTTTGGCCGGCAGGCCGGCGCGTTCGGCGACATCCTTGATGTTCATTCGGAAATCCCCCGGACGGCGCGCAGCCGCAATGCGTTTGACAGGACAAAGACCGAAGACAGCGCCATCGCCCCCGCCGCCAGCATGGGCGAGAGTTGCGGGCCGCCAAAGGGCACCAGCACCCCGGCGGCAACCGGAATCAGCGCCGCGTTATAGCCAAAGGCCCACAGCAGATTCTGGCGGATATTGCGCAGTGTCGCCCGACCGATCCGCACGCAATCGCCCCCCGCCAGCGGATCGCCGGTCATCAGCACCACACCGCCTGCCCCGATCGCCACAGCGGTGCCGGTGCCCATTGCGATCCCCACGCCCGCCGCCGCAAGGGCCGGGGCATCATTGATCCCGTCCCCGACAAAGGCCGTCCCCGGCCCCATGTCGCGTATCGCCGCCAGCTTGCCCTCGGGCAGGACGCCGCCCTGCACCTCGGTCATTCCCAGTGAAGCGCCGATGACCGCCGCGGCCGCCGGCGTGTCACCCGAGATCATCGCCGTCTTGATCCCCATCCCATGTAGGGCGGTGATCGCGCGGGCCGCGTGGGGCTTGACCGGGTCGGCCACGGTGATCAGACCCCGCACCGCGCCGTCTTCGGCGACAAACAGCACCGACTGCCCCTTGGCCGCTGCGGCTTCGGCCTTGGCCGAAAGGTCGGCAGGCACGGCATCGAACATCCGCGCGGCCCCGACGGCAATCCGGCGTCCCCCGACCATCGCTTCGGCACCGAACCCGGGGCGGGCGGTAAAGCCCTTGGTCTCGGGGATCACCGCCCCCTCGTTCGCCATCCCCTCAGCCGCCGTCAGAACTGCCTGCGCCAGCGGGTGTTCAGAGCCCCGCTCGACCGCCGCCGCCAGCGGCAGGATACCCTCGCCATAGACCTCTTGCACCACCGGATGCCCCTCGGTCAGCGTGCCGGTCTTGTCAAATGCCACCCGGTCGACCTCGGCCAGCCGCTGCATCGCCTCGCCGCGCCGAAAGAGCACCCCCATCTCCGCCGCCCGGCCCGTACCGACCAGAATGGAGACCGGCGTCGCCAGACCCATGGCACAGGGGCAGGCGATGATCAGGACCGACACCCCGGCCACCAGCGCCTCGGCCAACCCGGGGCCAACCGCCAGCCAGACCAGCGCCGTCATGAGCGCCAGGCCCATGACCACCGGGACAAACCACAAGGTCCCCTTGTCGACCAGCGCCTGCACCGGCAGCTTGCCGCCCTGCGCCTCTTCGACCATCGCGGCAATGCGGGCGAGAACGGTATCCGCCCCCACCTGCCTGATCTCGATGACGAGGCCGCCACCGCCATTGACCGTGCCCGCCGTCACCCGGTCTCCCGCTGCTTTGGCCACGGGCAGCGGCTCGCCCGTCAGCATCGATTCGTCGATGGACGTCTGGCCCTCGATCACCACACCGTCGACCGGCACCCGCTCGCCCGGGCGCAACTGCACCCGCAGACCCGGGACCAGTTCGGCAATCGGACGCTCTGCCAGCGACCCGTCCGTGCCGATCACCCGTGCCGTCCGGGGTTGCAGCCGCACCAGCCGCGAGATCGCCGCCCCGGCCTTGCCGCGCGCCCGCGCCTCCAGAATCCGCCCCAAGAGGATCAGCGTCACGATCACCGCTGCCGCCTCGAAATAGACCGCGCGAGACGCCGCAGGAATCAGCCCCGGCACGAACAGCACCAGCGAGGAATAGGCCCAGGCCGAGAGCGTGCCGACGGCCACCAGGCTGTTCATATCCGGCCCGCCGCGCCACAGCGCTGGCAGCCCCTTGGTCAGGAACCGCCGCCCCGGAAAGGCCAGCACCAGCGTCGACAGCAGGAATTGCCCGAACCACAGCGGCCAAAGCCCGACCTGCCCCACCAGCCAGTGATGAAATGTCGGGATCACATGCCCGCCCATCTCGGTCACGAAGACAGGCAGGGTCAGCGTCGCCGCGATCAGCGTATCGCGCCGCAGGACCGCCCCCTCATCCGGGGCCTGTTGCGCGTTATCGCCCTGCACATGCGCGGCATAGCCCGCCCGGCTGACCGCCGCCGCCAGCGCCGCCGGATCGGTTCCGGCCAGCACAGTGACACGCGCCCGGCGCATCGCCAGATTGGCCTCGGCCCCGGTCACGCCGGTCTGCGCGCGCAAAACCCGCTCGACCCTGCCGGTGCAGGCGGCACAGGTCATGCCCTCGACCTCCAGCGTCACAGTCTCTTCCCGCAGATGATAACCCGACCGCTCGACCGCCGCCGCCATCTGCGCCAGATCGGCGGGCGACCGGAACCGGACCTCTGCCGCCTCGGTGCCCAGATTGACCGCCGCCTCTGTCACCCCCTCGACTGCCCGCAACGCCCGCTCGACCCGGCCCACACAAGAGGCGCAGCTCATCCCCTCAAGCGACAGGCGTATGCGTTGGGTCGGCACCGCCGGATCGGGTGGGGTAACGGCCGGGGGCAAGGGGTGTCGCTCCGTCGGGGATGTGAGGGGCTGGGATGAGAGGGGCATGGCAAGATCCTTTCCTCTGGCCCAGATAAGGGTTCCAGTATTGGGAAGGTCAACCCCAATTGCCAGACCTTGCGCTCCATTATCG
>CALLZQ010000315.1 GCA_937858255.1 uncultured Tabrizicola sp. | reverse complement strand
GCCCACGGCGGCGTCGCCCTGCAGCGCCAGCGGCCGGCCGTTGAGCAGGCGCTGCGCCTTCGCGCGGTCGAAGCCGGGCCAGCTGGCGATCTCGCGCAGGTTCGAGGTGCCGCGGCGCAGGCGCTCGACGCCCCCGCCGCCGCCAAACCCGCCGCCGCCGGTCGCAACAGGGCGGGAAGCTCGGTCCCCAGCGCCCCGATCTGGGACGAGGCCCGACCGACCAATTGATCCGCCGCCGAAATCTCGGCCTGCAAGCGGCGGGCGCCCTCGACCACCGCGCGCGCCCCCCCGGCCAATTCTGCCAGCCCGGCGCCCCCCAGTTCCTCGGCCAGCGCCCGCATCGCGCCAAGCGTCTGTTGCAGGCTGGCGGTCGTCTCATCCGCCTCATCGGTCATGCTGCGCAGCCATTGCGCCACCTCGCGCAGGGCATTGCCGCGCCCACCCAACTGGGTGCAGATCACGATGGCGTTCAACCCGGCCAGCCGGACCTTGTGCGCAATCTGCCGCAGAGTGCGCTCTTGCGCCAGAATTTGCTGTACCTCACCCACCGCCCGAGCGGTCTTGGCATCAAGCTCCGACAGATGCCCCCCGACATCGGCAACCCCGTTTTCCAGCAAGCGCACGCTCGGGCGGGTACCCGCCGGCCCCACCCCCGCCCCGGCCTCAAGATAGGTGCCGCGCGCCAGACGCACCGCATGCGAGGCCGCCGCGTCGAGATCCTGCAAGGCCCGCGACGAAAGGCGCAGCTTGGCCTCGACCTCACTCCGCGCCTCGTTCAGCAGGCGCAAAGAAAGGCAGAGGCTGACCCGCAGCCCCGGGCCTGTGTCCAGTTGCTGCGCGCTGTCCAGCACCTCTGTTACCCGTCCCAGCCGCTGACGAAAGGCATCGCCGACCTGAAGCGCCATGACCACCTCCCCGCCTCCCGCCCCGCCCCGCCCATTTCCCTCATCAGGCCCCCGCCCCGCCGCCATCAACCTTGGCCGCCGCCGCTGCACATCCTGCGCGACCTGCGCCAGCACTGCGAACTGATGCAGCACCTGCCCCGCCAGCCCCGCGCGCACAAGATCGAGACAGGCAGGCACATCCCGCATGTCCTGCCGGATCACATCCATGGCCCCCGTCACCTCTGAGAGGATCTCTTCAGCCTCGGCAGACATATGCGACAGGTTCTCGACAAAGGCCGCGACCTTGCGATCCGGGGGCGTCAGCGCATGGCCGATCACCCGCGCGGTGATCGACAGGGTGGCGATGGTACGCACCACCCGGTCCAGATCCGAAATGTCACGGGCCACCAGACGGGCGGCCTCTTCCAGCCGCGCCATATCGGCCTCGAACCGGGCAAGCGCCTGCGACAGCGTTTGCGCCTGCGTTTCCAGCGCCGACACCTCGGCCCCAAAGCGGGCGCCCGCCTCGGGGCCAAGCCCTGCCTCGATCGCCGAGAGCAAGCCGCGCAAACGCCGCAGCGCGCGCCCCGCCCGTTCCAGCCAAGAGCCAACCTCGCCAAACACCTCTTCGCTGAGGGCAGCGACCTGCACCAGCGGGGCTGTCGGCGGGGGAACCGGCCTGAAATCCTTGTCTTGAAGCGGGTTCGTCTGTCTCAAGGTTCCAGTCCCTGCCCCACCATCGTCCGATGCTTGCGCGCGAAATGCATGATTGCCTCGGCGATTTTCGACAGCGGCACGGCCCTTTGGGCGCTGCCGCGCTCTAACGCTTCGCGCGGCATGCCGAAGACGACCGAGCTCTGCTCATCCTGTGCAAGAGTCATGCCACCGGCCCGCCGCAACTCACCCAGGCAATGCGCACCATCGTCACCCATGCCGGTCATGATCACGCCCAAGGCATTCGGCCCGGCACAGATCGCCGCCGAGCGAAACAGAATGTCGACCGAGGGCCGATGCCGCGTGACCGGCGGGCCATCGACCAATTGGCAGCGATACCCGCGCGGGCCGCGCCGCAACACCAGATGCCGATGCCCGGGCGCGATGACCGCCAGCCCGGGGCGCAACAGCGTGTCTTCCTGCGCCTCGATCACCTCGATCTTGCACAGGCCCGAGAGCCTGTTTGCAAAAGCACCGGTAAAGGTTTCGGGCATGTGCTGGACGATGGCGATCGCCGGTGCATCGGCGGGCAGCGCGGCCAGCACCTCGCGCAGCGCCTCGGTTCCCCCTGTCGAGGCGCCAAGGCAGACCAGCGGCAAGGTCGCCGGCACTGCCGGCGGCGAGATCGGATAGGGCAGAACCGCGTCCGGTGACAGCTTGGCCTGCGGCTGCCCGGCCGCCTGCGGGCGGCGCTGCGACTGGGCGGCGGCCTTCAGTGCCTCGCACAGGCGCCGGCGCGACGCCTCCAGCACTTTGGGATTGTCGCCACGCGGCTTTGGCAGACAGTCAAAGGCGCCGGCCTTCATCACCTGACCGGCCAGTTCGCCGCCCTTGGAGACATGGGCAGAACAGACCACGACGGGCAAAGGATGCTGCTGCATGATACGGCGCAGAAAGGCCAGCCCACTGACTTCGGGCAGATCGAGATCCAGCAACATGGCATCGGGCAAGCCGTGCCGCATCAGCGACACCGCCCCTCTGGCATCGCCAACCGCCGCCGTCACCTTCAGCGCGGGGTCACTGTCGATCATCCGCCGCAGAAATTCACGCGCGGCGGCAGAGTCATCGACCACCATGATATTGTAGATCTGACCGTCTGACATCGGTGCCCCCCTAAACCTTTTGAAACACCGAAGGCATGACCTGCCGAAGTTCGGGATGTTCGACCACCATCGATTCCGAATGCCCCACCATCAGATAACCGCCGCGCATGATGTGCCGGGCGATGTTCTGAACGACTCGCGTCTGATCGCTGCGGTCGAAATAGATCAGCACATTGCGCAAGAAGACCACGGTCACATCGGGGTCGACGGGAAAGTTGGCATCCATCAGGTTAAGCTGACCGAACCGAACCTTGCGGCGCAACTCGGGCACCATCCGCCCCCGGCCGGCATAGGCTGGATCCGAGGCGCTCATCACATAGCGGCTGCGCAGATCGGCCGGGATCCCCTCTAGCTGGTCGGACAAAAAGATGGCCCGGTTCGCCTTGTCGAGGATACGCGTCGAAATATCCGTACCCAGAATGGCATAGTCAAAGCTCTGCCCCATGCGCTGCTGTTCGGCCAGTACCATGGCGGCGGTATAGGCCTCGGCCCCTTCGGAACAGGCGGCGCTCCAGATCTTGATGCGCGGGCGCCCGCGCCGGGCAATCGCCTCGGGCACCACCCGTTTCGCCAGAAAATCGAAATGCTGCGGTTCGCGGAAAAAGCTGGTGGTGTTGGTCGTGATCAGATCGACTGCCCGCACCATCTCGGCCCCGTCCCGGGCCGACATTACCTGACGCAGGTAGTCGTCCGTGGTCTGAAAGCCCACCTCGACCACGCGCCGGCGCAGACGCTGATGAATCATCGACGCCTTGGCATCAGACAGCGAAATGCCGGTCGCCTTGCGAACATGTTCGCGGAACTGATCCATCACCGGCGAAGAGGCGGTCTCCGGCACAGCCGGCGCGGTGCGAAGCTGGGTCATGCCTGCGCTGGCTCTGCAAGATCGGCATAGGCCCCGAACAGGCGGTCGATATCCAGCACGCTGACCACATCACCATTGCGCCGCCCGATACCGGCGACCGCACGGCCCGACCAGCCCAGCACCCCCCCATCCTCAATCCGGCCCAGTTCGTCATCGTCCAGCCGCGTGACCTCGATCACCCGGTCGGTGCGCAGACCGAGAACGAAGGGCGGCTGCCCCGGACGGTCGATATGGACCACCACGAAGCGGGTCTGCGGCGTATCGGCGGTATCGGGCAGGCCCAGCAGGCGGCGCAGATCGACCACGGGAACATTCTGCCCCCGCAGATCGGTGATCCCCATGAAATGCGCCGGCGCATTCGGCATCGGCGCCACGGGTTGCAGGTCAAGGATTTCCTGCACCCGATGGACCGGCGCGGCATAAAGCGCGCCATCGGCGGCAAATGTCACCACATCAGCCGAGATGTTCATCCTCGCCCCCTCTCAGGCCGCGTCACGGCGCTTGAAGCGGGCGTCAAGCTCATCGGCTTCGCCACCGAGATCGAAGTCAAAGCCGCCATCCTCGACCCGCGACACCCGGGCCTTGGCTGCCTCCCCGGCACGACCAGACTTGCCCGGCGCGGCGGCCTTGCCCGCCCCCCGTGCCTGCGCCCTGGCGCCCGAGGCCGATGATGCGGCGGGGCCGGCTTCGCCCTCGCCCTCAATACGGAAATAGCCGATAGCACTGGCCAGTTGTTCGGCCTGTGCCGCAAGCTCGGTCGCCGTCGCCGACAGTTCTTCCGAGGCCGAGGTGTTTTCCTGGGTCACGCGATCCAGTTGCAGCATCGAGTTGTTGATCAGGGTGCTGCCCGCCGCCAGTTCCTTGGAGGCAGTGGCGATTTCCGACACCAGCCGGGCCGTGCGCTCGATATTCGGCACCAGAACCGACAGCATCTCACCCGCGCCGGTCGCGGTGCGCAGCGTGCTGGATGACAGGGCCGAGATTTCAGCCGCCGCCGTCTGACTGCGCTCGGCCAACTTGCGCACCTCGGCCGCCACCACGGCAAAGCCCCGGCCATGCTCGCCCGCCCGCGCGGCCTCGACCGCCGCGTTCAGCGCCAGCAGGTCAGTCTGCCGGGCGATTTCCTGCACGATCATGATGCGATTGGCGATCGTCTCCATCGCCTGCACGGCATCGCTGACCGCCTTGCCGGATTCGCGCGCGTCCTGCGCCGATTTGCTGGCGATTTCCTCAGTCGTGCCGGCATTTTCGGCGCTGCGCCGGATATTCGCCGACATCTCCTCTACTGCCGAAGACACCTCTTCGGTCGAGGCGGCCTGGGTCGAGGCGCCCTCTGACAACTCTCCCGAGGTCGAGGCCATCTGCGCGCTGCCCGTCGCGACATAATTGGTGGTCATCATGACATTGCCCACCACTTCGCGCAGCTTTTCAACCATGTCGCTTTGCGCGGTCAGCAGTTCGGCAACCTCATCGCGGCCGGTGATCTTGATGTCGCTGCGCAAATCGCCCGCCGCGATGCGCCGCGAGACCATGACGGACGTGGCGAGGCGCCGGGCGATCCCTTGGGTGGTGATCGCCGCCGAAATACCGCCCACCACCAGCGAGGCCACGAACAGGATCAGGAGTTGCATGGCCGATTGCTGATAGGCTTCTGCGGTCGCAACATGGCGCTCGTCCAGTTCCTTTCTGACCACCTCTTGCATGCGCATCAGCAGTTCGACGATCTCGGTGCTGACCTTGGCCGATTCTGTGTGAAACAGCCGGTTCGCCTGATCGCCGTTTCCGGCCAGTTCCAGATCGATGATCCGCAGGTAGAGGGGCTTGGAAATACCGTGCAGCTCTTCGAATTCATCAAGCAACGACATAAGTTCGGGATGCGCCGTCTTGCGCAGTTCCGCGGTCATGTACTCCACCGTCTCAATCAGATCGCGCAGGTGGGCCTGCAAATCCGGCACATGATTGTCCGGCGCATTGGGCAGGCCGATCAGAATAGAGGCAACCGTCGTGCGCACCTGAAGTTTCGCCGCGGTGATCTGCTCGATCCTTTCCATCTCGGCAATGTCGGTCTCGACGGTTTCAGTGTAATTCGCGTTGGCATCCTTCAACTCGCCCCAAGCGACCAGCATCGCCACGCCGTAGAGCAGGAAAACGAAGAGGAAGGTCACGAAGAGTTTGGTCTTGATGGTCAGTCGCATGTCAGCGGTCCTCGGTGCGGAAGGAAATCGGTTTCTTGGCGAGAGCGGCGAAAATCCGGGCGAGGTCGGGCAACAGGGTAAAGCCCTCTTCGGATTTGTAGAGCCCCTCGATGAATTCGGCCTGCCAGGCGGTCATGCTGGCCGGAACCGGCAGAAGGTGACGGCGCGAGATCGTCGTCACCTCATGAACCGTATCGGCATGTACGGCGATAATCGCCGGGTCGCCCTCTAGCTCGACCTCAGTGACCATGATGCGCTGCCGTTCGTCTGCCGCGCCGCGCGGAATGCCCAGAGCGATCCCCAGATCGGCCAGTGGCACGACAGAGCCGCGGACATTGACCACCCCCGTCGCAAAGGGTCCGGCGCCGGGCACCCGGGTGACAGCCAGCGGTTCCAATACTTCGCGCAGCGCCAGCGCCGGAATGGCGATGCGCTGCGTTCCGATGGAAAAGCTGACGAGGGTCAGACGGTCTTCAGCCGTCTCTTGTCTGGATTGCGCGGTCATGCTGCCACCTCGGATCCGTTGTCGGAAAAGGCACCACGGCGCCGGGCCGCAGCGATAAGCTGGGCCATGTCAAGGATCAGCGCCACCGATCCATCGCCCAGAATGCTGGCGCCCGAGACCACCGCCGCATGGCGGTGCAGCTTGGACATCTGCTTGATCACCACCTGATTGGTGCCAAGGATGCGGTTCACCACCAGCCCGACCTTTTCGCCGCCATTGGTGATGACGACGACATTCTGGCGCCCCGCCGGCTCTCCCTGACATTCCAACAGGCTATGCAGCCGGATGAAGGGCACGAATTGCCCGCGAATATCGAGGAATTCGCTGCCTTGGCGCGGTTTTTCCTTGGTCTGCGGCAATTCGACGATCTCTTGCACGCTTTCCATCGGAATGGTGTAGCGCTCGCCCATCACTTCGATCAGCAACCCGTCGATGATCGCCAGCGTCAGCGGCAGGCGCAATGTGACGGTCGTGCCTTTGCCCTCTTGGGTTTCCAGACCGATGCTGCCGCGCAACCCCTCGATGGTGCGGCGTACCACGTCCATGCCGACGCCACGGCCCGAGATCTCGGTCACTTCTGCCGCCGTCGAAAACCCGGGTTCAAAGATCAGATTGCAGATCTGCGCCTCTGAAAGCTGCGCATCGGGGGCGATCAAGCCGACCGAGACCGCCTTGGCCCGGATGCGCGACACACTCATGCCACGCCCGTCATCGGAAATCCGCACCAGGATTTCGGCACCTGACTGTTCCGCCGTCAGACGGATGACCGCGGTCGAAGACTTGCCCTTGCGTTCAGCAGGCGGTTCGATCCCGTGGTCGATAGCATTGCGCAG
>CALLZQ010000314.1 GCA_937858255.1 uncultured Tabrizicola sp. | reverse complement strand
GCGCCGGCATGATCCGCAAGCTTGCCTCTGGCATCTACACCTGGGCGCCACTGGGGTGGCGCGTGCTGCGCACGTAGGCGGCCATCGTACGTGCGGTAATCAACCGCGCCGCGGCCACCGGGGCGGACGCGCCGGCATTCTGGGCACCCGCGCGGGCCAGCCAGTCGGCAATGCGCGGATCGGTGCGGCGGGCATGCAGCACCCCCTCCATCGCCGACATCTCCTCAGAGCGCTGATCGGCGCCACCGCGCGGCATCATCGTTTCCTGATCCCAGCCAAGGCGCCCCGCCACCTGCGCCAGCGCCTCGGTCTCGCGCTGATAGGCCATCAGCTCGGCATAGGCAGAATTGGTCAGTGTCATGCGGTTCCCCTGCGGATCGACCCGGCCAGCGGGTATTGCGACAAATGCCGGGCGCGGATGATCAGCACCCAGAGAAGGACGGCCCCGACCTGATGGGCAAGGGCCACATGCAGATGCGCCGCCGTCAGCGCGGTGACGATCCCCAGGACGACCTGCACCAGCATCATCGCCATCACGGCGTTAAAGGCAAAGCGGGTGCTGGCATGGGCCGAGCGGCGCCCGCGCAGCCAGGCGACCACGCCAAAGGCAAACAGCAGATAGCCCGCCATCCGGTGCATGAACTGCACCAGCCCCGGGTTTTCAAAGAAGGCATGCCAGACCGGCAGGCTGCCCCCCTGCCCGTCGGGGACATAAAACGCATCGGCGGGAAAGAATTGCCCGTTCATGTCGGGCCAGGTCGGAAAGGCCCGGCCCGCGTCGATCCCGGCAACCAGCGCCCCCAAGAGAATTTGCAGGAATGCGAAATGCATCAGCCCGGTCGAGAGCGAAAAGAGCTTGGCCTCACGCGCACGGCGGGCCTGCAACAGCTCGGCCTCACTGCGCCCCAGCAAGAAGACATACCACGCGATCAGCCCCAGAATGACAAAGGCCAGCCCCAGATGTGTCGCCAGCCGGTATGAGGCGACATCCAGCATCGTCCCCTCCAGCCCGGATGAGACCATCCACCAGCCGATAGCGCCCTGAAGCCCCCCCAGCGCGCCAAGGCCCAACAGCCGCCCTGTCCAGCCCGGCGGAATTTTCTTCAGCGCCAGAAAGCCGACAAACCCCAAGGCCCAGACCAGCCCGATCACCCGGCCAAGCTGGCGATGACCCCATTCCCACCAATAGATGAACTTGAACTCTTCGAGGCTCATCCCCTTGTTCTGCAACTGATATTCAGGGATCTCGCGGTATTTGTCGAATTCGGCAGCCCAGGCGGCCTCACTCATCGGTGGCAGGGCGCCGGTCAAGGGGCGCCATTCGGTGATCGAAAGGCCCGAGTCGGTCAGCCGCGTCAGACCCCCCACAGCGATCATCGCCATCACCAGCGCAAAGATCACCATCAGCCACAGCCGGATCGCCCGCCGCGCGCCCTTGGGCCTTGCGTCGATCATCCCGCCCTGCGGGGTCGGCACCGGACGCTCGTTGCTTCCGACCTCTTCGAATATGCTGCGCTTGCCCGCCATCTTTGCCTCTGTTGCTGTCGGGCGGGACAGTAGGGCGCCCATCCCGCCGCTTCAAGGGGGGCGCGGCAGCCTGACGCCGGGGCTATTCCCCCTGCCGCTTCAGCTTCCACGCGATCTGGCGCAGCATCCCGTGAAAGGTCTGCACCTCGGCCCGCGTCAGGTTCAGCCGTGCCCACATGTTGCGCAGGTTCAGCTTCATCCCCTCGGCCTTGTCCGCCGGGAAAAAGACCCCCGCCGCATCGAGACGCTCCTCGAAATGATCGGCCAGCTTTTCGACATCGACCTTGCGCGCAAATTCGGTCCGCGCCAGCCCCATCACCTCGGGCACCGCCTCGGCTGTCTGGCGTTGCCATTCATAGCCCATCAGCAATGCGCATTGCCCAAGGTTCAGGCTGGGAAATTCCGGGTTCACCGGGACGGTGACAATGGCATTGGCCAGCGCCACATCCTCATTTTCCAGCCCCGTCCGTTCCGGGCCAAAGAGCACCGCCACCCGCTTGCCCTCGGCCACCATCGCCCGGGTCATCTCCATCGCCCGCTCGGGCGTGACCACGGGCTTGACCAGTTCGCGGCTCCGCGCGGTGGTGGCAAAGACATAATCACAATCGGCTATCGCGCCCGCCACATCGCCAAACAGCCCCGCGTGATCCAGCACCCGCCCCGCGCCGCTGGCCATCGCCGCCGCCTTGGGATTGGGCCAGCCGTCGCGCGGCGCCACCACCCGCATCCGCGTCAGGCCAAAGTTCAGCATCGCCCGCGCCGCCGCACCGATATTCTCGCCCATCTGCGGGCGGACCAGAATGAAGGCGGGCTCGGCCATCGGGAAAACGCTCCTTTGTCTCCTCAGACATCGCGCGGGCTGATACGCTGTGCCGGGCCGCAGGGCAAGGAAAAGCCGGCGCGGCAGGTCAGGGGGGACAATGGCATGGGACGAAGGTCTGGCGCAAATTCTGCGCGACGCGCTGATCGGGCAGGCGGTGACGGAAAAGAAGATGTTCGGCGGCCTCGCCTTTCTGATCGGCGGGCATATGGTCTGCGGCGTGCATCGGGGGCGCGCGGTGGTGCGGGGGGGCCACGCCCCGGAAGAA
>CALLZQ010000313.1 GCA_937858255.1 uncultured Tabrizicola sp. | reverse complement strand
CTTGAGCGAGATCTTGCGCGCCTCGGCTCCCTCATATCGCGCGGGCTCAAAGCCCGCCATATAGCCGCGCGCCGCCCGGATACGGTCCTGTAGCCCCGCAAAGTCAGTCTCTGTATCGGGAAAGCTCTTTGGCTCTTCTCCCGCCAGACGCGCCGCGGCACGGGCCGCAAAATCGCAGGCCAGTTGCACCTGCCGCATGAAGGGGAACATGTCGGGATAGAGGCGGAAGGTCAGCAACACCTCGGGCTTGATCGAGCGCGTATTACAATGCGCCTCGGCCTTGTCGAGAAGCCGCGAAAGATTGCCGAGAAACCGGTCATAAACCGCGATGGAACGATGATGCATGGCGCGCCCTTGCGAAAGAGGTCAAGGCGCTATGGAGAGGCAATCCCCCGGCCCCGTCAAGGCCCGGCGTCACAACCTGGGCGCCAATTTTCTTGAAAGAAAATTGACCGGAAATCGGCGGATTTCCGGTCCAAAATTCTTTCAAGAATTTTGGCGGCAACCGCCGCCATGGATCGTCACTTGCCAAGGCACCAGCGCATGATCGCCTTCTGGGCATGCAGGCGGTTCTCGGCCTCGTCAAAGATCACTGAATGCGGACCATCCATCACCGCGCTGGTCACCTCGTCATTGCGATGGGCCGGCAGGCAATGCATGAACAGACTGTCCGGTTTGGCCAGCGCCATCAGTTCCTCGTTCACCTGATAGGGCCGAAGCTGGTTGTGACGGCGTTCCTTGGCGCTTTCAGGATCATGCATGCTGACCCAGGTGTCGGCCACGACCAGATCCGCGCCCTCGACCGCCCGTTGCGGATTGCGGTCGATGGTGATGCGCCGCCCTGCCCGCGCCGCCAGATCAATCCAGGCCTGTTCCGGGTCGAGCGTTTCGGGACCGGTGAAAGTCAGATCGAACCCGAACCGCACGGCGGCATGGGCAAAGCTGGCAAAGACATTATTGCCATCGCCGCACCAGACCACCTTTTTGCCGGCAATCGGGCCGCGATGCTCTTCATAGGTCATGACATCGGCCATGATCTGACAGGGGTGGGTGCGATTGGTCAGCCCGTTGATCACCGGCACGGTGGCATGTTCGGCCATTTCCAGCAGGGTCGCTTCTTCAAAGGTGCGGATCATGATCAGGTCGACATAGCGCGACAGCACCCGCGCCGTATCGGCGATGGTTTCACCATGGCCGAGCTGCATTTCGCGCCCCGAGAGGACCATGGTCTCGCCGCCCATCTGCCGCACGCCGACATCGAAAGAGACGCGCGTCCGGGTCGAGGGCTTTTCAAAGATCAGTGCGACCATATGGCCCTTGAGCGGCTGTTCGTCATCGGCAGCGCCCCGTGGCCGGTCCAGCCGGGCGGTTTTCATCTTGCGGGCGCTGTCGATCATCTGCCGCAGGTCCGTCGCGTCGGTTTTGTGGATGTCGAGAAAATGGTTCATGATCGTTTGTCTTTCTGAAGCCGGGGCCGGGGGCGCTGCCCCCGAAGCGCGGTTTGGCCGGGGCCAAACCGCTGTCCCCCGGGATATTTATCAACAGATGAAGCTCAGGAGGTGCTGTCAAGCGTGGCCGCGGCGGCATCGAGGCGGCGCAGCGCCTCGGCGACATCGGCCTCGGAGATATTCAGCGCCGGCAAGAGGCGCAGCACATTGTCGGCGGCGGCGACGGTCAGGATATGCTGGGCATAACCCGCTTTGACCACCTCGGTGTTGGGCATCTTGCATTTCAGGCCCAGCATCAGGCCCTGACCGCGCACGGCCTCAAACACCGCCGGATGGCTGGCAACCAACCCCTCCAGCCCCTGCCGGAACTGGGCGGCCCTGGCCGAAACCTGATCGAGGAAGGCGGGCTCCGAGACCAGTTCAACCACCTTGGCCCCCACCGCGCAGCCCAGCGGATTGCCGCCATAGGTCGAGCCATGGGTGCCGGCGACCATGCCCGCGGCAGCGGCCTCGGTCGCCAAGAGCGCGCCGAGCGGGAAGCCGCCGCCGATGCCCTTGGCCACCATCATGATATCGGGGGTGATCCCAGACCATTCATGGGCGAAGAGCTTGCCGGTACGGCCCATGCCGCATTGCACTTCGTCGAAGATCAGCAAGGCGCCGGTCTGGTCGCAGAGGTCACGCAGCCCCTTGAGGCACTGGTCTGGCACCGGGCGGATACCGCCTTCGCCCTGTATAGGCTCGACAATCACCGCAGCGGTGCGTTCGGTGATCGCGGCGCGGATGGCCGCGTGACCGGCCTCATCCACCGGCCATTTCAGATGGGTAAAGCCGGGCATCAGTGGGCCAAAGCCCTTGACCATCTTTTCCGACCCCGCCGCCGCAATGGCGCCGGTGGAACGGCCATGGAACGCCCCTTCAAAGGCGACGATCTCAATCCGCTCGGGCTGGCCTTTTTCATACCAGTATTTGCGCGCCATCTTGATGGCGAGTTCGGCGGTTTCCGTCCCCGAATTGGTAAAGAACACCGTATCGGCAAAAGTCCGGTCCACCAGCATTTCCGCCAGCCGCTGCTGCTCGGGGATGGTGTAGACATTCGAGACATGCCACAGCTTTTGCGCCTGCGCCGTCAGCGTTTCGACCAGCGCCGGATGGGCATGGCCAAGCGCGTTCACCGCGATGCCCGAGCCAAGGTCAAGGTATCGGCTGCCATCCTCGGCCACGAGCCAGCTTCCCTCACCCTTGACGAAGGCGATGGGGCTGCGGTTGTAGGTGGGCAGAACGGCAGAGATCATGGCTTGTGCCTTTCGATGCGGGGCAGACCGGGGGCGTCGCTTTTCCTTGGCCGGATGGCATCAGGGAAGGGCTAAGCCGTAGCGGCAGGCCGAGGGGGGGGTCAATGTCGGGCTGTGTCCGTTACGCCCGGACAGGCGAGACCATGGCCTGAAAAGGCCGCTCAGAAGCGTCGGGGGCGGCGGGAAAGGGCGGGCCGCTTGGTCATGTCGGCG
>CALLZQ010000312.1 GCA_937858255.1 uncultured Tabrizicola sp. | reverse complement strand
GAAATTCGATTGCAGATTGGCCCTGTCCGTTGCCCCATCAGCGCGGCGTGGATGTCTTCGGCCGCGTCGCGGCCCTGTTTGTCGGCGGTCACGGTCAGATCCTCGCCGCCCGTGGCGCAATCGCCCCCGGCCCAGACCCGGGCCAGCGAACTGCGCACCTGTGCATCGACGGCGATCTTGCCGCCCTCAACCCGCAGCCCCTCCGGCGCGCCGGTCAGGGTCTGGCCGATGGCCTTCAGCACCGTATCGGCCTTGAGCGTAAAGGTCTCACCCGTCTGGCGCAGACCATCCGGGCCATCCTCGGTATAGGCAAAGGTGATCCCCCCCGCCGTGACCGAGAGCGGTGCGGCATGGGTAATGATCCGTACCCCGGCGCTGGTCGCGTGCTCCTGCTCGTAACCACTTGCGGCCATGCGGTCCTGCCCGCGCCGGTAGACGATGCTCACCGTCTCGGCCCCCAGAAGTTTCGACTGCACCGCCGCGTCAACGGCCGTCATCCCGCCACCGATCACCACGACATCGCGCCCGACCGGCAGGGCCGCCAGATCACCCGACTGCCGCAATTCGGCGATGAAATCGACCGCATTGCGGACATGGGGCATGTCCTCGCCCGGCACCCGCAGCGCATTGACGCCGCCGAGGCCGATGCCAAGGAACACCGCATCATGATTGTCGAGCAGCGCGGCCAGACCCGCCGCCCCGGGGCCGGCCTGCACCCCGACCCCGCCGATTTGCATCAGCCAGTCGATCTCGGCCTGGGCAAAACCGCCTGCCGTCTTGTAGGCGGCCAGCCCGTATTCGTTCAGCCCCCCCGGCAGTGCCCGCCGCTCGATCAGCGCGACCTGATGGCCATGCATCGCCAGCCGATGCGCACAGGCCAGACCCGCAGGCCCGGCACCGACCACCGCCACGCGCTTGCCCGTCGGCGCCGCGCGGGTTAAGGGATGCCCCCCCGCCGCCATCGCCGTATCGGTGGCAAAGCGTTGCAGGCGCCCGATTTCGACCGGCTTGCCCTCGGCTGCCTCACGCACGCAGGCCTCTTCGCAAAGGGTTTCCGTCGGGCAGACCCGCGCGCACATGCCGCCAAGGATGTTCTGGTTCCAGATGGTGCGCGCCGCCGCTTCGGGCGTGCCGGTCACGATCTGGCGGATGAACAGCGGAATGTCGATCGAGGTGGGACAGGCCGTGATGCAGGGCGCGTCATGGCAGAAATAGCAGCGGTCGGCGGCCACCTGCGCCTCATGCCGGTCAAGGGGGGGGATGTGATCGCCAAAATTGCGGGCCAGCGTTTCGGCGGGCAAACGTCCGGCGACCACGCCGGGCGTCAGCGGGCTGTTGGACATCGACTTTGTCTCCCCTGTTGTCTCTGTTGTTGGAATCAGGCTGGCACAGGTCGTATTTTTTATCAAACGGTAAATTTTCTGACGACGCAAAATTTCGCGCCGCCGCCGCCAGACTGCCCGTTTGTTGCGCAGGTGAAAGGGTGCTTTTCTCGCCTTGCAGGGAAGGCTATACACGGGCATCCGCCCGCGCCGTGCAAATCGGCGCCGGGTTTCCGATGGCACCTTGTGCAAGGCCGAAACGGCCACCAACTGGCGACGAACAGCCAACAGAGGACGGCATGAGCAAGCATAATTCCGACGCAGACGTGGCCTTCATCTCAGCCCTGGCAGAGCTGTTGAACAAGAACGAGCTGACCGAGCTTTCGGTCAAGCGCGAATATGGCGAGGGTGACAGCCTCGAGGTGCGGGGGGGCAAA
>CALLZQ010000311.1 GCA_937858255.1 uncultured Tabrizicola sp. | reverse complement strand
GTAGAAGGCAAGGTGCCCGTGGGCGGCGGTGATCTGGGTGCCGTGGCTGTAGTAGTTCACTCCGTGCAGCGTGTGCAGGAAGCCCCAGACACCCGCGCCAAAGAAGGCCAGCGTTGCGCAACCCAAGGACCACAGCAGGGCGGCCTTGTTCGGGTGATCGCGGCGGCCTTTCCAGACCATGACAAAGGCAAAGGCCATCATGGCAAAGAAGGGAACCACCTCAAGGCTGGAGAAGATCGAGCCGATCCACTGCCAGTATCCTGGCGTGCCGATCCAGTAGTAGTGGTGGCCAGTGCCGAGGATACCCGAGAACAGCGCCAGGGCGGCAATGACATAGAGCCATTTCTCCACCACCTCGCGGTCAACCCCCGTCAGCTTCAGCATCAGGAAGGCGAGGATCGAGGCCATGACCAGCTCCCACGTCCCCTCGACCCACAGATGGACGACATACCACCAGTACATCTTGTCCAGCGCCAGGTTAGAGGGGTTGTAGAAGGCGAACAGGAACAAAAGCGCCAGCCCCCAGAGGCCCAGCAAGAGGATATTGGTGATCGCGGTTTTCTTGCCCGCCAGCACCGTCATCGAGATGTTGTAGAGAAAGATCAGCGCGGCAACGACGATCCCGACCTTGACCCATTTCGGCTGTTCCAGGAACTCGCGGCCCTCATTGCCCAACAGGAAATTGCCGTCGAACAGGTTGAACAGATAGGTCACAACCACACCGGCGGTCCCCAGGACAAAGATCGCCAGTTGCAGCATCGCCAGCTTGGGCGAATGGATCTCGCGTTCGGCCTCTTCCGGCACCAGATAATAGGCGGCCCCGAAAAAGCCGAGCAGCAGCCAGACGATCAGGCTGTTGGTATGCAGCATGCGGCCGACGTTGAAGGGCAGGATTTCGTGCAGAAACGTGCCATCGACATAGATCCACCCCAGCACAAGGCCCAGCGTCACCTGCACGGCAAACAGCGCCATGGCGACGATGAAATAGGCCAGTGCGATTTTTTGCGATTGGTATTTCATGGCATTTGCTCCTCAGCCCGCGTCATTCGGGGGCCAGTCCTGCGCGCGGATCGTGTTCGACCACAGCAGGAAATCGGCGAGGTTGCGGTATTCCTCGTCGGTCAGGTTGAAATTGGGCATCTGGCGGCGGCCTTCGATGCCGGTCGGCATCGCATCCATCCATGCCTTGAGCGTGTCAAAGGCGGCCTCGGGGTCATCGGCCACCCCCCAGCGGGTCATGACATTGCCCAGTTCAGGGGCAAAATACGCGCCTTCGCCCATGATCGTGTGACAGTTGATACAGGCGTGCTTTTCCCACAGGTGCTTGCCCGCTGCGACGCTTTCCGTCAGCGTCCCGGTATTGGTCGAGGTGGTGACGATATAGCGGTGAGAGTGAACCGTAAGGCCCACGAAGATAAGGATGAAGAACAGTGATCCGCCGTAAAAGATATTGCGGGCCATGCTCTTGGTCATGATTTCGCGCATTGCGCTTATCCTTCCCGGAGCGGTTTCGAGTAACGCAATCGTTACGGGTCCGCGGCGGGGCCATCCTTAACGAAAGTCAATCGGGCGCCGCGGTTTTACCGGCCCGGCGCGGGGTCTTTGCAGCCTTAACGAAAGTCAAGGAAGGCGGTTCACGATTCCGTCAGGGTGCCCCTGCCTCACCAGCACATCGGAGATTCTGCTATGACACACCCAGCCGCGAGGAGCGCGAGAACGCCAGGCATGGTCCTTGGCGCGGGCCTGGCGCTTATCCTGTCGACGGTCGCCCTGCCGGTCCTCGCCGAGGAGCAGCCGACCATGACCCCCGAGGCATTCGAGGCGGCCAAGCATACCTATTTCTCGGAATGCGCCGGTTGCCATGGCGTGCTGCGCAAGGGGGCGACGGGCAAGAACCTTGAACCCTACTGGAAAAAGACAGCGGCCGACGGCACCGTGACCGAGGGCGGCACGCTGAAGTTGGGGCAGGACCGTCTGGAAAAGATCATTGCCTATGGCACCGAAGGCGGGATGAACAACTTTTCCGACATTCTGACGCCGGAACAGATCAAGGATATGGCGACCTATATCCAGATCGACCCGCCCAAGCCGCCGGAAATGTCGCTGGATGAGATGAAGGCGACCCGCAAGATCTATGTCGAGGAAAAGGACTACCCGACCGCGCCGCTTCATGGCCGCAACTGGGAAAACTTCTTCGTCGTGATCG
>CALLZQ010000310.1 GCA_937858255.1 uncultured Tabrizicola sp. | reverse complement strand
GTCTGGGCCGCCGCCGGCACGCCGCGCCATATCTTCCCGGCCGAGCCGCAGGCACTGGCCCGCGCCGCCGCTGCCAAAGCAGCCGATTTCACGGCCTGAATGCCCGCCGAAAAAATATGTAAATAATCTTTACATCCCCTCTTGCGGGACCGGCGCTCCTCGCCCATCTTGGTTCATGTGAAAGGCATTCACATAAACCATTGAACGGAGTAACGCCATGGACACCTACCCTGCAACCGCCCAGACCTCGACCCGGGATTCCGGCGGGCTCTGGGGTGGGATTTTGGCCCGGCTGCGCGGGGCCGAGGCTTGGCTCGACAGCAAGGGCCGCGGCGCCTGGATCGGCAGCATGATCCTGTCCTTTATCTTCTTCTGGCCGCTGGGCCTGTTCTTCGTCTTCTACATCACCGTCACCAACCGCTGGAGCAGAAACATGTTTGGATCCTGTAGCCGCCGCCGTCATGCCCGCGACTGGCAAACCGCTCATCGCATGGCCCGCACCTCGGGCAATTCCGCCTTCGATTCCTACAAGGCCGACACGCTGCGCCGCCTGGAAGAAGAGCAGGATGCTTTTGAGGCCTTCCTCGACCGGCTGCGCGCCGCCAAGGACAAGTCGGAATTCGACGCCTTCATGGAAGACCGCGCCAAGGGCGTGAAGCCTGCCGCCGAAGACAGCCCGCGCGGCGAATACTGAGCCACATCGGGCGGCCCTGCGGGGCCGCCCCTTTCGCCCCCCCCGAAGGATTAGGCCCAATGGAATTTGCAAGCTACGCCACCCAGCCCGACCCCGAGCGCCATGCCGATTTCTATGATGGCGTGCTGGTCAAGCGGTTTCTGGCCTGGCTGTTCGATCTGGTGCTGATTGCCCTGATCACCGCGCTGATCGTGCCCTTTACCGCCTTTACGGCCTTGTTTTTCCTGCCCGTGCTGTTTCTGACCGTCGGCTTTTTCTATCGCTGGATCACACTCAGCGGCCGCTCGGCAACCTGGGGCATGCGGTTGATGAGCATCGAGTTCCTCGACCGCCAGGGGCGCCGGTTCGATCCGGCGACGGCCCTGCTCTGGACCACCGGCTTTTCGCTGTCGATGGGCTTCGTGCTGCCGCAGATCCTGTCTGCGGGGCTGATGGTCCTCAGCCCGCGTGGGC
>CALLZQ010000309.1 GCA_937858255.1 uncultured Tabrizicola sp. | reverse complement strand
CAGCATCGTGGCGCCGCAGCGGCGGTTGAGGCGGCTGAGGGCCTGCTTGCCGCGCTGCGTGCCGAGGCGCCGGGTGCCGCGCTGACCGGCGCCCCTGTTGCCTCGCCCCCCCCCGAGGGTGCGGCCATGACCCTGCGGCTGGACGGTCAGGATTACATCCTGCGCATGCAGGCCGGCCAGCCGGTGATTGATGGCCCCGAGGGCAACCGGCTGTCGGCCAGCTTTGACGCGGGCGGGCGGCTGCAACTCGCGGTCAATGGCGGGGTGCCCGATGGCATGGGGCTGCAACCCGACATTACCTCGCCCTGGGCCTCGGCCTTTGGGCTGGGGGCAGGGGCGGTGCATCGCCTGACCGGACAGCCGGTCGATCCGGCTGCCTTGCCGGTCGCCGGGCAGATCCTGTCGCTGCGCCTTGGCGATACCGCCTATGAGCTTGGCCTCTCGGCGGTGGGGGGCGGGCTGCAACTGACGGTGCCGGCGGATTTTCCCGCACAGGCCCAGCTTGACGGGCAGAACCGGATCGTGATCGACATCCCCGCCGCTGCCGGTCAGATGCTGATCCTGCCGGGGGCCGGGGCGGCCGGGCTGGCGACAGCGGGCGTGACCGCGCGCCGCGCGGGTGAGGAACTTGTGCTGACCTCGGTCACCGGGGCGCCGCCTGAGCTTGCACTTGAGGCCGAGGCCACCGCTGCCGAGCGGCTGCGGCTGACAGGGCTGCCGCCCGAGGATCTGATCGTGGTCATGGCCCCGGGTGGCGCCCTGCGGCTGGGGGGGGCGCTGACCGCCGCGACCGGGCCACAACCGGCGCGGGCAACCGACCTGCGCATCACCGATGCCGCGACCGGGGCCATCGAACTGCTTGACCGCGACAGCGGGCATTCGATCGCTTCGGGCTGGCTGGACGCGCGGGGACAGGCCACCATCGGCGATTATCAGGTGACGCTGACCGGGCGCCCTGCCGAGGGGGACCGCTTTACCCTGACCCCGAACCGCAACCCCGCCGGCGATGGCCGCGCCGCGCTGGCGATGGCCGCGCTGGCCAGTGGCGATGCGGCGCCGGGTGGTGGCTTTGCACAGATGCTGGCCGAACTGACCTCGGATGTCGGCGCGCGCACCCATGCCGCCAATCTCAAGGCCCAGGCCGAGGCCGCTGGCCACGAAGCCCTGTCGCGCAAGATGGCCGAGATGGGCGCGGTCGATCTGGATACCGAGGCTGCCCGGCTGATCGAATTGCAGCAGGCCTATCAGGCCTCGGCCCAGACCCTGACCATCGCCCGGCAACTCTTTGACACTATTCTGAACATGATGTGAGGCAGGATGAGTATCGGCACCGCGCTTTTCGCCCAGCTTGCGACCGAGGGCTTTGCCCGCACCCAATCGCGTATCGCCGAATTGCAGGGGCGCATCGCCTCGGGCAAGGAAAGCCCGCTGCCCTCGGATGATCCGGTGCGGGCGCTGCGTCTGTCGGCAGCGGGAGAAGAGCGTGATCGTCTGACCCGCTACAGCGCCAATGCGACGCGGGCCGCAGACCGGCTGGCACTGGCCGATACGGCGATGGCCGAGGCGGGCTCGATCCTGTCACGGTTGCAAGAGATGGCGCAGCGGCTGGCCAATGACCTCTTGCCCGAAGAGGGCGTGACCGCCCTGCGCCAAGAGGCGCTGTTGCTGCGTGATGCGCTGCTGTCGACGGCCAACGGGCGCGATGCGGCAGGGCAGCCGCTGTTTTCCGGCTATGGAAATGCCACGCCCTTTGTCGATGGGCCGGGCGGGGTGGTCTTTGCCGGCGATGGCGGCAGGCCGGCGCTGGCCCTGTCCGAAGAGCTGACGCTTGCGACCTCGCTGAACGGGGCCGAGGTGTTCGGCGCCGAAGGGCGCGGCGCCTTTGCGGCGGTCGATGCGATGATTGCCGCCCTGGCCGGGTCACGGTTTCTGTCGCCGGCACGGATCGAGGCCGAGAAAGAGGCGTTGCTGACGGTCAACGCGACCCCGGCTGAGGCACAGGTGGCCTTTACCCTCGACGGCCCGCTGGGTGGGGCGCGGATAGAGGTGCCGATGGTCGCCGGCGTGCCCGGCCCGATGATTGAGGCGATCAACGCCCAGTATGGCGTGACCGGGGTGCGCGCCGAACTGGCAGAGGATGGCAGACAGATCCGCCTCTGGGCCGAGGGGGAGATTGCCGTCTCGCGCGCCAGCCGGTCTGACGATCCGCAGGCCGCGCCAATTGCGCTGCGGGGCCTTCAGGGTGAGGCGGCAGATCGCGGGTTGCAACGGCTGATGCCCGAGGGGCTGACCCATGCGGCGGTGCTGGACGGGCTGAATGCCGCCCGCCGCAGCATCACCGAGGGCCGTGCCGAGGTGGGCGCACTGGCAGCGCAGGCCGACCGGCAAACGGCCCGGCTGGCGGACCGCAGTCTGCGGCTCGATCTGGCCTTGTCCTCCTTGCAGGATCTCGACATCGCCCGGGCGGTGACGGATTTGCAAACCCTATTGATGACGCAAGAGGCCGCACAGCAGAGTTTTGTCCGCATCCGCTCAAGCGGGCTTTTCGATTATCTGCGCTGAACTGGCGCGTGGCTTGCAAAGAGGCGTCATGATGCCCCGCTCCTTTGCCTTCGTCTTCTTCTTGTTGTCCCTGATCCTGGGGGGGCCGCCCTTGGCGCGTGCGGCCGGAGAGGCGCCCTCTTGCGCCGATCTGGCCGAGATGGCGGGCGCGGAACAGGGTATCCCGCCCGGTCTGATGGCGGCGATCTCGCTGGTTGAAACCGGGCGCAACGGTCAGCCCTGGCCCTGGACGCTGAATGAGGGAGGCAAGGGGATGCATTTCGCCACCCGGCCAGAGGCGCTTAGCTATCTTCAGGGCGCCATCGAGCGGGGGGTGCGAAATATCGACGTGGGCTGCATGCAGTTGAACCTGCGCTGGCACAATGCGGGATTCGCCTCGGCAGATGCCATGCTCGATCCGGTTGAGAATACCCGCTATGCGGCGTTATTTTTGGCCGAGCTATATCGCCGTCTGGGCAGTTGGGAGGCGGCGACCCGCCATTACCATTCGACCGACAAGACGCGGGGGGCGGCCTATCTGGACAAGGTGGTGGCGGCAGCCGGGGCGATGCCCCCCGGCGATGGCGCGGATCGCGTCGCCCCCCGCGCCGAGTTGCTATCCGGCGCGGTGCCGCGCGGCATGGCCACACGGGCGCCGGCGCCATTGATCGCGCTGGGTGGCGATGATCGGGGGTATGATGCGCTGATGGCGGCAGCGACCGGGGTGGCGGCCAGTGGTATGGCCCTGCCCGTGGCACGTCCGCCCGACAAAACGTTGCATGCAAAAGACGCGCTTTCCCCGCGGTTGCGCTGGCGTTGGCAGGCCGTGCTGGCTGCGCGTCAGGCGCTGGGCGGCGGGCAGCCAGGGCGTTAACCCTATTCCTTGGTAGGCAGGACGATACTCCCTTGGGATAAGGTCGCGCCGAAAGGGAGAGGTCGCCACCCTAAGTTGACCCGGACTACCCCCGATGTTGCCTTCCTCAAAAACTAAAATGCGCCAAGGATAAGTCATGCCCGGCACAGCCCGGGGCCGCAGGAAGGAAGGCAGATCATGACAACCCATTGGCAGCAGAACGGCACGCTTTCCCGCCCGCTTCCGATGTCGGATCTGCTGGTCAATCAGCGGATCGTCGGCGACAGCCGGGCGATGGTGCAGATGAAGCGCCTGATCGCCTCGGTGGCGGTCAGCGACGCACCGGTGATGGTGCTGGGGGAAACCGGTGCCGGCAAGGAACTGGTGGCCGAAGCGGTGCATCGCGCCTCGGGGCGCGCCGGGGCGCTGATCGCGGTCAACTGTGCCGCCATTCCTTCGGAACTGCTTGAATCCGAGCTTTTCGGCCATGAAAAGGGGTCTTTCACCGGGGCTGACCGGCAGCGGATCGGCCTGATCGAACAGGCCGCCGGCGGGACGCTGTTTCTGGACGAGATCGGCGATATGCCGGCCGCGCTGCAAAGCAAGCTGTTGCGGGTGCTGGAAAGCCGCCGGGTGCAGCGCGTGGGCTCCAGCCAGTCGATCCCGGTGGATTTCCGTCTGGTTACGGCCACCCATCGCGATCTTGAGGCGCAGGTGGCCCGGGGCGACTTCCGTGCCGATCTGTATTTCCGTATCGCCGTTTTCCCGGTGATCCTGCCCAGCCTTGCCGAGCGCGCGGTCGATATCCCGCAAATCCTCGCCCGGATGATTGCCGACAAGCTGGAGGAAAACCCGGCGCTTGATGCCCCGCATTTCGACGCCTCGGCCCTGCGGGCGCTGGCGGCACATTCCTGGCCCGGCAACGTGCGCGAGTTGCGCAATGTGCTGGCGCGGGCCTTCGTTCTGTTCCCGGGCAAAATGATCAACGGCCAGCAGGTGCGCGACAATCTCTTGACCCTGAGGATGCCCGAAGCAGATGCGGCCGAGGCCGCCCCCCTGCCCGCGCCCGAAGAGGCAGGGTTGCCTGACCCGGCACGCCTGCATGATGCGATGCCCGCCAATGCGACGATTGACCTGCGCGGCTATCTGCGCGACATCGAGGTTGCGCTGATCGAGACGGCCCTTGAACAGCGCGGCGGTTCGGTCACGCAGGCCGCGGAGGCGCTGCGCCTGCGCCGGACCACCCTGATCGAGAAGATGAAGAAATACGGCATCAGCCGGGGCGATCTGATCTGACTCGGGCCGCGCCCGCGGTCAGTCAGACTTGTTCCATTGCGCGACCAGATTGGTCAGGTAATCGCCCGTGTTCTTCAGCTGGGTAATCGCCACCTCCATCGCGGTAAAGCGCTCGATATAGCGGGATTCAGCTGTGGCACTCTTGGCTTCGAGCGTGGCAAGGTCATCCTGCCGCTCGCTCAGATAGGCGCCGAGTTGGGTTTCCCGCGTTGCGATCTGACCGCCGCTGGCCACCAGCCCCCCCAGCACCACCTGC
>CALLZQ010000308.1 GCA_937858255.1 uncultured Tabrizicola sp. | reverse complement strand
AACACCTCGGCCTGATCGGCCTCGATCAACACCCTTTGTTGCGGCAAGAGCGTGATCTCATCCCGGTTGTCGAGGGCCCAGGGCGGCACGCGCAAGGGCCAGAGCGCCGGCGGCGGATCGGTGATTGTGGCCATATAGACCGAGAGAACCGGTTGCGGCCCATCGTCAAAGGTCAGCACATGATCGCCCGGCGACAAATCACCCGCAGGGCACCAGCCTTCGGGTGTGGCAACAGGCGTCGCCGCGAGGAGCCCCTCGGCCACCACGGGCATCGACCCGCGCGTTGAACTCTCTGGTCCCATCCAGACCATCCCTGCCCATAAGGCCGGTCGCGGCCCCTGTCCTTTCCGACGCTGAGGCTGACCGGCACCTGCGGCAAAGCGGCAGCAACGCGATGGCGGAATTGCGGCATTTGCCCGGCCTTCAGCGGAAATCGTCGAATCCATAACCAAAACGGGCGATATCCTCGGCACAAAGCCGGCCGACCAGATCAGCATCCGCCGCGGAATAATAAGGGCGCCAGTCGGCGGCGCGGTCCGAGACATTCATCCGCGCTGGCCGTAGCCGAAAGCCCAGATGCGCCTCAAGCGGTTGCAGATCATCCTCCAGATGTTCGAGGCGCAGGAAAAGGCCGGCTTTCTCTACCCCGTGTCGATCGCGCAGATAGGCGCCATAGGGCCAAAGGCCGATACTGGTCTGGGTCTGGGGGTGGTTAAGAAAGCCCGAGAAATCATGGGCCTTGGCCAGCCCCACCGCCGGATGGGCAAACGCCTGCGCCCGCAGCCAGTGGTAATAGCTGACCAGCCGGTCCCAAGGGTTACGCACCAGCGCAAAGGCGAGGAATTCCGCCAGTTCCTCATCGGTCACGAGGCCCGCAATATCGGCAAGGGTCGAGTGCTTCCACAGCCGCCCGGCGCTTTTGACGCCATGCAGCCGCCCGCGCCGGGACCGCGCCTTGGGGGTGTCGCCGATCAGGATATCATCCTTCATCGCCCGCGCCTCAAGCGCCAGCGACAGCGCCGTGCCCCCGGTCTTGGGGATATGGACAAAGATGAAGCGCCGCCCGCGCGAGATGATCATGGCGCGCCCCGCAACGGGGCGCCGTCCGCGGGGGCATCGAGCCCCCTTGGCCGGCGTTGCCACGGAAGGGGGCGGGGGCGGCCCACCCGATCAGACCGGGTTGGGCAGCGGCTGCCCGTCGGCAAAGGCGGTCAGGTTTTCCAGCGCCATCATCCCCATCGCTGTCCGCACCTCGAGCGCGGCGGGGCCCAGATGCGGC
>CALLZQ010000307.1 GCA_937858255.1 uncultured Tabrizicola sp. | reverse complement strand
AGGGGCGTGGGCGAGCCGCTGTATAATTGCGACAATGTGCGCGAGGCGATGAAGGTGGTGATGGATGGCGAGGGGCTGACCCTGTCGCGCCGCCGCATCACGCTTTCCACCAGCGGTATCGTGCCGGAGATCGCCAAGACCGCCGAGGAAATCGGCTGCCTGCTGGCGGGCAGCTTCCACGCCACCACCGATGAGGTCCGCGACCGTCTGGTGCCGGTGAACAAGAAATGGAACATCGCCACGCTGCTGGCCGCGTTGCGCGACTACCCGCGCCTGTCGAACAGCGAGCGGATCACCTTTGAATATGTCATGCTCAAGGGCGTGAACGACAGCGATGCCGACGCGCGCCGCCTGGTCAAGCTGATCGCCGGTATCCCGGCCAAGATCAACCTGATCCCGTTCAACGAATGGCCCGGCGCCCCCTATCAGCGGTCGGACTGGGAGCGGATCGAGGCCTTTGCCGATATCGTCTACAAGGCGGGCTACGCCAGCCCGATCCGCACCCCGCGCGGCGAAGATATCATGGCCGCCTGCGGGCAGTTGAAATCCGCCACCGAGCGGGCCCGCAAATCCGCGCGCGAGATCGCAGCCGAGGCCGGGCTTTGACGGCCAAATAGCCGGTGCGACATCCCCCCATGGTATAGGGTCTGGAAAAACACTTGGTGTCAGGCCGTACAGGCCTTATCACCGTTAGCAATAACTGGACAGCCGGCCCCAGATCGGCGTCTTTTCGGGACAACAGGCATAGAAGGCAGCCGATGAACGCGATGAGTTCGGAACTGGCAGAGGCGCGTATCGCCAGTGCCAAGACGTGGGTGCCTATCCTTGCGAAATATCGCGAGCCGTTCTTTGCCCGATCAGTCTTTGAACTGGGGATCACCCTTGCCGCCTTTTTCGCCTTTGGTGCGCTGGCGTGGCTGTCGCTCTCGGTCAGCCCGCTGCTGGCCATGGCGATTGCCTGCCTGAACGGGGTCTGGCTGGTGCGGGTCTTTCTGATCCAGCATGATTGCGGCCATCAGGCGCTGTTTCAAAGCCGTTGGGCGAATGACTGGACCGGTCGCTTTACTGGTGTGCTGACGCTGACCCCCTATGATGTCTGGCGGCGCACCCATTCAATCCACCACGCCCATGCCGGCAACCTCGACCGGCGCGGGATCGGCGATGTGCTGACCCTGACGGTCGAAGAATACAAGGCGCGCGGCTGGTTCGGGCGGCTGAAATACCGCCTTTATCGCCATCCGATCGTGATGTTCGGGCTGGGGCCGGCCTATCTGTTCCTGCTGGATTACCGGCTGCCGCTGGGGCTGATGACCGCCGGCTGGCGCTACTGGATTTCCTCGATGGGCACCAATCTGATGCTTATCGCCCTTCTGGCCGGGCTCTACGCCCTTGGTGGCTGGCAAGTGCTGGTCTTTGTCTATCTTCCGACGGTGCTGGCGGCCGCAACCATTGGGGTCTGGCTGTTCTTTGTCCAGCACCAGTTCGAGGATACCTATTGGGGGCATGAACCAGAATGGCAGATGCATGATGCGGCGCTGCTGGGCAGCTCGCATTACCGCCTGCCGCAGCCGCTGCGCTGGCTGACCGCGAATATCGGCATCCACCATGTCCACCATCTGTACAGCCGCATCCCGTTCTACCGCCTGTCCGAGATTCTGCGTGACTACCCGGCGCTGGCCGAGGCGCAGGTGCTGACGTTGCGCGAAAGCCTTGCCTGTGCGCGGCTGCATCTGTGGGATGAGCGGGCGCGCAAGCTGGTGTCTTTCCGAGAGGCACGGCTGATCGCCGCCTGAACGGACTTGACCTGCGGCGACGAGCAGGATTGGCTCTGCCCATGCAACCCGTGATTTCCAATGACTGCGCGCGCGCGCATTTCCTTGCCGCCCATGTCCTTGCCGAGCCGCCCACCGGCCCGGCCCGTGGCGCCGATCTGGCGGCGCTGATCGACCGCATCGGCTTTGTCCAGGTGGACAGCATCAACACCGTTGAGCGCGCCCATCAGATGATCCTGTGGTCGCGACGGCAAAGCTATCGGCCCGAGGCGCTGAAACGGCTGGCCGAGCGGGACCGCGCCCTGTTCGAGCATTGGACACATGATGCCAGCATCCTGCCCATGCCCCTGTTTCCCTATTGGAAGCATCGCTTTGCCCGTGACGCGGATCGTCTGCACCACAACTGGAAGCGCTGGTTTCGTGAGGGGTATGAGGCGCAGTTCGACACTATCCTGAACCGGGTGGCCCGCGATGGCCCCGTGTCTTCCTCGGACGTTGGTGAGGGCGAAGAGCGCGGCAAGGGCGGCTGGTGGGACTGGCACCCCTCCAAGACCGCGCTGGAATGGCTCTGGCGCACGGGGCGGCTGTCAGTGACGCGCCGCGACGGGTTTCGCAAGGTCTATGACTTGACCGAGAATGTGGTTCCCGCCACGATCCTGCGGCAAGAGGTGGACCGCCCGGCGCTGGTGGACTGGGCCTGCAATGCGGCGCTGGACCGGCTGGGTCTGGGGGATGAGGCCGAGATTGCCCGCTACTGGAATGCCGTCGAAAAAACCGAAGTGATGGCCTGGGCCGCCCGGGCCGAGGCGGCGGGCGCAGTTCAGCGCGTCATGGTCGAGCAGGCGGATGGAAGCCTGCGCGGCGCCCTGATGCGGCCCGCGCGCCTTGCCGCCGGTGCGCCCGAGGTGCCGGGGCGGTTGCGCATCCTTTCCCCCTTTGATCCGGCGCTGCGCGACCGAGCGCGGATCGAGCGGCTGTTCGGCTTTTCCTACCGGATCGAGGTCTTTGTGCCCGAGCCGCGCCGCACCTATGGCTATTACGTTTTTCCGGTGTTCGAGGGCGCGCGGGCCATCGGCCGGCTGGATGCCAAGGCGCTGCGGGCCGAGGGGCGGCTGCACATCCGTGCCTATTGGCCCGAGCCGGGGCAAAAGATGGGCAAGGGCCGCACCGCCCGCCTTTGGGCCGAGGCCGAGCGGCTGGCGCGATTTGCCGGCTGCGAAACCGTCACGGCAGAGCCCGATTGGCTGCGCGGCTGATCAGCCCTTGGCGTGAAAGAAATCGTGGATGGTCTGGGCCATTGCGGCGGAAATCCCCTCGACCGCTTTCAGATCCTCGACCCCGGCCCGCGACACCGCCTTGGCGCTGCCGAAATGCGCCAAGAGCGCCCGTTTGCGATTGGCGCCGACGCCCGGCACCTCATCCAGCGGGGTGGCTCCGACCGCTTTGGAGCGTTTGGCCACATGCGCGCCATTGGCCCAGCGATGCGCCTCATCCCGCAGGCGCTGGATGAAATAGAGCACTGGATCGTTGCGTTGCAGGGCAAAGGCAGGTTCACCGGGGCGGTAGAACTCTTCCTTGCCCGCGTCGCGGTCGATGCCCTTGGCAACGCCGACAAAGGGCACGTCCTCGACCCCCAGCCCGTCGAGAATCTCGGCGACGGCAGAAACCTGCCCCGCCCCGCCGTCGATCAGCAAGAGATCCGGCCAGGTATCGGTCTTGCGCTCGGGGTCCTCTTTCAGCAGGCGTTCAAAGCGGCGGGTCAGCACCTCTTTCATCATGCCAAAGTCGTCGCCCTGCGCCCCTGCCGCGCCCTTGATGTTGAACTTGCGGTATTGCGATTTCAGGAATCCCTCCGGCCCCGCCACCACCATGCCGCCCACGGCATCCGAGCCCTGAATATGGGCGTTGTCGTAGATCTCGATGCGGCGGGGCGGGGCATCGAGGTCAAAGGCCTCGGCCAGCCCGGCCAGAAGTTTGTTCTGGGTGCTGGTCTCAGCCATCTTGCGCGCCAGGGATTCGCGGGCATTGCGCACCGCATTCTCGACCAGTTCGGCCTTTTCCCCCCGCTGCGGCTGGGCCAGCTCCACCCGCCGCCCGGCACGTTCTGACAGGGCCAGCGTCACCAGATCCTCATCCTCGACGGGATGCGACAGCAGGATCAGGCGCGGCGGCTCCTTGTCATCGTAGAACTGCGTCAGGAAGGCGGTCAGGATCTCGGCCTCATCCGCGCCGGCGCCGGTCCGGGGATAGAAGTCCCGGTTGCCCCAGCTTTGATTGGCGCGGATGAAGAACACCTGCACGCAGGCCTGACCGCTATCAAGATGCAGGCCGATCACATCCGCCTCGGCCACCCCGCGCGGGTTGATGCCCTGCGACTGCTGTACATTGGTCAGCGCCCGGATCCGGTCACGCAGCGCGGCGGCGCGCTCAAACGCCATCTCTTCGCTGGCCTTGGCCATTTGGGTCGCCAGTTCGGCCTGCACAGCGGTCGATTTGCCTTGCAGGAACCGTTCGGCATCGGCCACCAGCCCGGCATAGCCCTCGGCGTCAATCTTGCCGACACAGGGCGCGCTGCACCGCTTGATCTGATATTGCAGACAGGGCCGGGTGCGGCTGTCGAACATGCTGTCGGTGCAGTTGCGCAAGAGAAAGACCTTTTGCAACTGATTCAGCGTACGGTTCACCGCGCCGGCACTGGCAAAGGGGCCATAATAGCTGCCCTTTTCGGTTTTCTTTCCGCGATGTTTCTTGATCTGGGGGTAGGGATGCGCCTTGGAGATCAGGATATTCGGGAAACTTTTGTCATCCCGCATCAGCACATTGTAGCGCGGCTTCAGCTGCTTGATGAGGTTCTGTTCCAGCAGCAG
>CALLZQ010000306.1 GCA_937858255.1 uncultured Tabrizicola sp. | reverse complement strand
GCCACGGCGGTGGGGCTGTCCAACTGCCCCCCGCCCGCGGCCCATTCGGGCCGCTGCTCGGCGATCTTGCTGGCGAATTTGGATCGCGTGCGCTGATCCTGGGCGGCGGTCAGCCGGGCCTCGGTCTGGCGCTGGCTTTCGATGGCGGCCGCCTGCGCCCGGCCTGCCTGCATACCCTGAATGCCAGAGATCAGCGAACCGCCGATAGACACCAGCGTGCCCACAGCACTCAGCGTCGATGCGGCGGCCGTTGCACCAGCTGCGGTTGCCGCCCCGCCCGCGCCAAGCGCGCCGATTAGTCCTGGTACACACATCAGCGCCCGGCCTCCTGCACTGTCGGGAATACTCCGGTGATCGTCAGGCTGGCGTTGCCCTCGGGCCGGAAGATGACCGAGACCTCGCGCGCCGTGCCCGATGGCGCCGCGACCTCGACCACACCGCTGAAAGACGGGGCGACAATGCGCCCGGCCCCGGGCTGGATCAGGGGCACGGGCAGGCGCGGCGAGGCCACCTGCATCGGCGGGTGATGCTCGATCACCTGCACGGTGCCGCCCTGCGTCTCATGCACCCCCACTGATAGCGGCCCATGCAGCCGTTTCAGGCGGCCAAGGCTGCTGCCATCCGGCGCAGCGGCCTGCACGTCCAGCGTTTGGGCGTTGTGGCCAGGATCGAACAACCCGGCCACCCCGGCCAGCATTGGCTCTGGCAGGACGATACGGCCCGTGCCTGGCGCGGCTGTCACGGTGACGCGCAGGGTGGTCGATGGCTGCGCCGCCGGCGCCCCCTCGATCGTGACGGGCAGGCCAGCCAGCCATGGCATCAGAATATCCTCGACCGGCGACGGGATCACCGCGTTGGGGAACGTCACCGCCGCGCCCAGGTAATGGGAAAAGTCCAGCCGCTCCAGCGTGCGCATCACCCGGCTGCCGCCGCCCTCAGACGTGGATCTGTGCGACACGACGCAATAGACCTCGTCCTGCGTACCGTCGCTGTTTTGGGTCACAGTCAGCGCCTCGATCGCGCCGCCTGAGACTTGCTGACCCAGGCTGTGAGTGGACCAGCCCAGAATTTCTTCGGCCTCGTCATAGATCATGCAGGCCAGATCGCCTGTCGCGCGCAGGATCCATGCGCGCGGCTCTGGCGTGTCCTGCCAGATCACCTCCAGCAACCCGGCATCCCCAAGGTGCTGGGACGCGCGCGACAAATGCACCTCGACGTTGCGATCCCGGTCGAATTGATACCTGACCATCATCAGGCGCCGGCCATCGCGCGACACAAAGATCGGGTCGCCCTTGGGCGCAATCGCCTTGCCAAAACGCGCCCCGGCGCTGCCATCCTGCCGGAATACGGCCGTGGTCGGCCCGATGGCCGTGGACCGGCTGTCAGACACAGATGAATATTCCTCGGACAGCGCAAAGATATGCAGCGCGCTGCCGCCGCGTTTCAGGCCGGTGATCCTGTTCTGGCTGCTGTTGCCCGCAATCGTATAGGCAAAGCTGCCATCGGCTTCGGTCGAAGGCGTAAAGTCGGCAAAATCTCCGACAGTCGAAAACCAGATCGTGCGCGGCTCGGCCGGGGTGCCGGCCAGGCACAGGCGCTGGTCATAGATTTCGATGCTGGACGGATAGCCATGCAGCGATGACCAGGCGCCCTCGGACCAGCGATAGGTCGGATTGGTCAGGATCGGCGGCGGCAAAGTGCGCAGCACCTGTGCCGTCGCTGTACGCGGCCCCTCGACCGACAGGATACGGACAACACCGGCACTATCGGCCACATATTCCCAGGCGATCGATCCGGCATAAAGCTGCACGCCCTCATCATGGATCGGCGGCTCTTGCCCGGTGTTGGCACCAGAAACGAAACGGAAAAACGCGCTGTCATAGCGCCGCAGATCACCGGCTGAAATCGCCTGGCCCGCCTGCCACGGCAGAACGGTGGCATTATCCACGGCCTGCAACCGGAACAGCGTGCCGACATGACCGGACAGAAAGACATCGCCGCCGGTCGCGGTCAGGGTGATCGTGCCGGTCCGGGCGCTGGGGGTCAGCTTGATGGCGCTATCGACATTCTGGACGCGGAACGGCCCCGTGCTGAACACCACTGGGCCAATCGTCCAGTTATCCAGCGCCAGCCGCGCCAGCCGCTGCACCGGGTGCCGGCCATCGACCAGATAGATGACATCGGCCGATTGCACCCAGCGCAGATTTTGCAGGTCCAGCGCGTCATAGGGCAAAGGCAATTCATAGGGGGTACTGCCGCCGCCCGTCATCACCAGCTGACCATATCGCCAGACGCGCATCCAGCCGGCGGTGATTTCCAGCACCACCGCGTCATTGGCCGCAAACTGGAATGGCAGCAGGATCGCCGGCTGGTCCAGCCGTGTACGGCCCATGACCGTGCTGCCCGGGGCGCGCGTGATCGCCCCCTGGGGCAGCGGCAGAAAGCCATGGCAGACGGCCAGCCCGGTCTGAAATCGAGCATAGTCAAACCGCCGCCGCAGCAGCGGGTCAATCTCGCCGGCGGAAAATGCGACTTGCGGGGGGCTGCTGCGGGTCATCCGCGACCCACCGCAGCCAGCCAGTCGCCACTATCGGGCAACCCGTCATATCGCGCCGGGCTTGCATCCTGCGCCAGATTACGGCGCGCCTGTCGCATGGCCTGGTCAAAGGCGGCTTGCAGCCGCTCGATCTTGCTGCCGGTTTGCAGCCACATCGGCGCCAGCATGATGGCCAGTTGCAGCCCCACGACGGTACGAAACTCTGCCGGCCACAGGTTTTCCGCCACAGCCTTGTCCGTGTATCGCACCCGCAACGGGCCGGCGGTATCGCAGCGGATCGCCTCGGCATCGCGGCGCCACACTTCATAGCCGGTGCCCACCTCCAGCAGCCGGGCGCAATGGGGCGGATAGGCAAAGACAAAGGGCAGATCGGGGTCAGCCACAGACCCGGCAGGCAATTCGCCGATGGGCGGCAGGAACGCCAGACGCGAAGCGAATGACCAATCCGCAGCCTCCAGACTGCGGGCGGATGCCTCGGGATAGAACAGCAGCAGGTCGCGCGCCAGATCGGTGCCATCTTCCAGACTGACCGGCGGGGACCGTTCCAGCAATAGGCACGCCTGTTTGGTGATCGTGACAGTCTCGACAGATACGGCCATGGCTGTGCCCCCAGATCAGGCCGGGGCCATGACAGCCCCGACCAGGTGAAAACCGCCGCTCAGCGGTAGCGGTAGTGGATCTCGCCTTTCATGCTGCCGGCGCCGGTCGCGCCCGCGCTGGCATGGGCATACAGCTCGATCTCGCCGCCCGGGTCGGCAGCAAGGCCAAGCGCTTCCCACAGCGGCAGGCCGTGCCGGGCATCGCCGAAAGCGATGGGCGAATAGACATTGCCCGCCGATTTTGCGACGGTGCCCAGGGCGTCGATATCCTCGGCCGTGCCGATATTGACGGTGGCAAAGCCCCAGTTCTGCACCTGAAACGCCGTGCGGCTGTCCAGAATGCACTCGGACGGGAACCGGCCCAGCAGATACTTGCTGCCGGAACTGTCATCGGCGGCATTGGCGACGGTGAAGGTGGCGACAATCGGACGCCCGCGCGCCTTTGCAGGGTCAAGCGGGACGCCGAACAGATCGGACTTGGTGGTGACGACAGCCATGCTGGCTCTCCTTTCAGATGTTCACAGGAAAGACAGGGCGGATCGCTCCGCCCGGCCCGTCATTCGGTGCAGGGAATGATCACCACGCCCTTGTCCTCGCCGCGCACGGCATCGATATTCGTGCGAACGCGGACAACAGGCAGGTTGTCGGCGCTGCCGTCATTCCACATCGTCCCGTTGATCGGTTCCCATTCGCCGCCGATCAGGTTCATCTTGGACCAGATCGCCACCAGACGCTTGCCGGCGCCGGCCTTGTCGGCCGCGCCCACCGGCACGCGGTTCGACATGATCCAGTTGACACCCATCAGCGTGGTCGGCTTGCCGCTTTCCAGCTGCTTGACATCGAAACTGTTGATGTTCTGGCTGGTGGCCGCTGCGATTTCCAGCAGATTGGTTTTCTGCTTGGGCGTGATCAGGCCATACAGCGGGTCAAGATCGGTATCGATCCCGAAATCCGCCAGTTGCAGCTGCTCGACAGCGGCAATCAGCTTGGCCAGTGTCAAACCGTCCCCGTCGCTGGCCAGATACTGTTCATCCGGCAGCGGCGTGCCGACGCCAGGCGTCTTGCCCTCGCGGGCGATACC
>CALLZQ010000305.1 GCA_937858255.1 uncultured Tabrizicola sp. | reverse complement strand
CCAAGCTGGTGGGCGAGGATACGTTCAAGAACGAGGATGCCTCGATTGCCGCGCAGATCACCCGCATCAAGTCGCTGCCCGAGGAACCCGATGCGATCATGCTCTGCACGATGATGCCGGGTGCGGTTTCCGCCATCAAGCAAATCCGCGCCGCCGGGATCAATTCGATGATCCTGAACGGCTCAGGCGTCGATGGCAGCTATTGGCTGTCGGCGGTGCCGGATCTGTCGAACTTCTTCGTGCCGGGGCAGGGCTCGGGCTATGGCGATGACCCGAACCCCGATGTCAGCGCCTTTAATGCCAAGTACAAAGAGGCGACCGGCGGCGATCCCTCGACCCAATATGTCTATCCCGGCTATGTGCTGATCGACGTCTGGGCCAAAGCGGTCGAGCGGGCCGGCAGCACCGAAGCCGCCGCCGTGGTGGCGGAACTGGAAAAGATGCAGGGTGAGCCGACGCTGTTTGGCCCGCGCACCTTTACCAGCGAAATCCACCACCAGAACCAGGCGCGCTATCTGATTGTCGAGACCAGCAACGGCAAGCCCGGCGTTGTCGATGAGTGGACCATCCCGAACCCGATTCCGGTGGCCGATCTGATGAAGTGACTGGGGCGGGGGCGGGGCGGCCCATGCCCCCGGGCCAACGCGCCCGCATCCCGCCTTTTGCCCGTTCCTCGCGGGCCTGAAGGGTGGCCGTTCGCGCCACCCTTTCTGCTTACGGTTCTAGCGGACCGACTGACGGATCAGGAGTTCCGGCGCGATCTCGACCACCATCGGCCCGTCAGCTTGCCCATCCAGCGCGGTCAGGATCACCTCGGCGGCGCGGGCGCCGATCTCACGCGGAAAGGGGTTGATCGTCGTCAGCGCCGGATGGCAGATCGCGGCAATCTCATAATCCCCGAAGCCGGCAATCGAGATTTGATCCGGCACGGCGATGCCGCGCCGCTGGCATTCGCTCAGCGCTCCAAAGGCCGAAAGGTCCGAGACACAGATCACCGCCTCGGTCTGGGGCGCAGTGTCGAGCAGCCGGGCCATCGCCTCGGCCCCTTCACGCATCGAGACGGGGGGCGCGCCGGTCGCGACCAGCGGCCCGGGTGGCAGGCCGTGGGCGGCCATCGCGGCAAGAAAGCCCTGCCGCCGCTCGGCACCGCGGCTGTCGGCCGGATCGTCGCCGCCGACAAAGGCGATGCGCGTCAACCCGCGCCCTACCAGATGCGCGACAAGACCGGTCATCGCCCCGGCGTTGGAAAACCCGACGACATGGCCGATGGGCTGGCCGGGCAGATCCCAGATCTCAACCACCGGGACCCCGGCCTTTTCCAACATCCGCTGGGTGCGGTCGCTGTGCTGGCCGCCCGTGACCACAATCGCCTCGGGGCGGCGGCGCAAGAGCTGTTCCACCAGCCGTTCCTCTTCGCCCGGATCGTAATCGGTGGTGCCCAGCAGGATCTGCAACCCCCGTGCCTTCAGCCCCTCGGACAGCCCCCGCACGGTCTGGGCAAAGTTGGCATTGTTGATCGAGGGGATGGTGACGGCGACGAAATCCGTCTTTTGCGAGCGCAGGTTCGAGGCGGTGCTGTCAAAGACATAGCCCAATTCCTCGGCTGCCTTCAGGATCGCCTCGCGCGTGGCCTCGCTGACCGAACTGTCGGCCTTGAAGGCGCGGCTGACTGTCATGGGTGAGACGCCCGCAAGGCGGGCGACATCGGCCATTCTGGGAACGCGGCGCGGGGGGCTCATGCGACCTTGGTATCGTTACCCGAGACCAAGATCCAGCCCCGCGGCACCGCCATCAGGCGGGCGCAAAGGTCGCAGCCTCGGTCACATGATGGTGGATGCGCCCCTCGAAAAAGCGAGAGAGCACCGCCTCGGTTGCCGCGCGCCCTTCGGCGCGGGCGGGGCTGGCCAGCGCCGCCTCGACCGCCGCCAGATCGGGGTAGTCGATGGCAAGGATCATCGGATATTCCGGCGCGCCATCGTCCCGCGCCACGGCAAAGCTGACCCGCACCGAAAGGGCACCGGGAAAGGCCCGCCACTTTGGCACGATCTCGTCCAGCACCGCTGCGCGAAAGGCGGCCTCGGTGCCGGGGTGCAGGCGGCCCTCGAACAGGGCATAGCGGGTGATCATGCGAAACGCTCCTTTTGCGGTCCCTTGAAGAATTCCATCAGGGCCGCCTGATCCTCGCCGCCCAGGCCGGCGGCGGTCAGCATCCGGTGCACCTCGGCACAAAGCATGGTCAGCGGCATCGGTGTGCCGGTCTGCCGCGCCACCTCGGCGGCGCCATCCAAGTCCTTGACCATATTGTCAATCCGCCCGGTGCGGCGGTAATCGCGCGCGGCATAGCGGGGCATATATTCCTGCAACAGCGCGCTGTCGGCCCGCCCCCCGCGCAGCGCCTGCGGGATCAGCGCGGCATCGACGCCCGCCGCCTCGGCCAGCGCCGTCGCCTCGGCCACGGCGAGGAAGTTCAGCCCGCACAGCACCTGATTGATCAGCTTGGTGGTCTGGCCTGCGCCAACCGGCCCCATGCGCGTCTGGTTGCTGGCGAGGCGAGAGAGCAGCGCCTGCGCCTCGGCCACATCCGCTGCGTCGCCGCCCTGCATCAGCGTCAGTTCCCCCGTCGCCGCCTTGGGGATGCCGCCCGACAGCGGGCTGTCCACCCAGCGCAACCCCCGCGCGGCGGCCTCAGCGGCGAGGGTCCGCGTCGCCTCGGGCGCGATTGAGGACATGTCGATGATCAGTAGCCCCGGCGCTGCGCCCTCGGCGAGGCCGCCCGGGCCGAATACGGCTGCCCGCACGATATGGGGTGCGTTGAGCGACAGGATCGCCGCATCCGCGCCCTGCGTGGCAGCGGCGGCGCTGGTGCTGTCGGTCGCCCCCTTCGCCACCAGGTCCGCGCGCCGCTCGGGTGAGGGGTCGTAGACGCAGAGCCTGCTGCCGCTGGCCAAAAGGCGCGCACCGATGGCGCCGCCCATGGCCCCCGCACCGATGAGGGCGAGCGTTCTGGGGGAGGTCATGGCGTCTCTCCTTTGGGCCTGTGGAAAAAATCAGGGTCAAGGTTGCGCAGGATCAGCGCCGTGATCTCTGGCATCGGGCGCTCGATGGTGACGGTCAGCGCGGCCTCATCCGGCCCCGGCGGCTCCAGCGCCGCGAACTGGCTGGCCAGCAGGGAGACCGGCATGTAATGGCCCTTTCGCTGGCTCAGCCGCGCGGCGATCATCGCCTGAGACCCGGCCAGATGCACGAAATGCACCGGCCCGCCCGCGCCTGCGCGAATGCGGTCGCGGTAACGCCGCCGTAGGGCCGAGCAGCCCACGATCACCGGCGCCTGCGCGGTCAGAACC